>NZ_AQXV01000054.1:0-145020 GCF_000376965.1 Methanothermococcus thermolithotrophicus DSM 2095
GTTAAATTAACAGCACCAATTGCAAAATTGGACTCAGAAGTATCATTAGATACTGCTGACAAAAACTTAATCTTAGTTGGTGGACCAGTTGTAAACGCATTAACAAAAGAATTAGTAGATGCTGGTAAAGTTGCAATTGACAACAAAAGCCCAGCAACATTAGCTGCTGTTCAAGATGCAGCAAACGGAAACGATGTTTTAGTTGTTGCAGGTGGCGACAGAGAAGCAACAAGAGAAGCTGCAAAAGCATTATTAGAAATGATTTAAATTTCTTATATCTATTTTTTTATTTTCAAAAAAAGTTCGAAAGGTTATAAACATCAGTTTTTATTCAATCGTAGCGAAGCGAAGAGCTACAAATTCCGAAGGAATTTGTTTAATTTTAAATAAATAGATTAATTTATTTAAATTTACAAATTAATAAACATATTCCTATAAATTTTAACAAAAAAGAAATTTAATCTAAAACAAAACTTGGTAGCGAGGGGTCGATTTGAACGACCGATCTCCGGGTTATGAGCCCGGCGGGATAGGCCTGGCTACCCTACCTCGCTTCTATTCGTTCGCAAAGTAAAACAACAAATGTTTACAATACTACGAAAACAGAAAAAACTTACAACAATCTTAAAAACGCTTTAATTGAATTTAAAATCAAAAAGAACGAAAATTGTCTGATATAGCGGGGCGAAGATTTAGAACGCAACTTTTAAAAAAGTTGCATCAAAAACAATACTCGCTACGCTCGTATTTAAACTTAATATAAAATAATATAGCGGGGCGAAGATTTGAACTTCGGATCTCCGGGTTATGAGCCCGGCGGGATGGGCCTGGCTACCCTACCCCGCTTCTATTTCCTTTGCAAAGTAAAGATGTATATTCTAGTATATAAACTTATCGGTTGTGCAGGGAGTTATAAAATAACACATTTTTCGAAACTATTACATATTTCGAATAATATCCTACTTAACAAATAATAATGGTGGTCATATGAATATTGTCCAATCATACCTTACCGATGAAAAAGGAAATATCAAAGGGGTTATTTTAGATTATAAAATATTTAAAAAAATTGAAGAATTGTTATTAGATTATGAACTTTTAAAGGCTATGGAAGAAATCGAAGATGAGGAAGAAATTAATTTAGAAACTGCTAAAAATTTATTATAATAGTGATATAATGGAAGTATCTTTTAAAAAATCTTTTATCAAAGATTTAAAAGATTTAAAAATAATTTATCTGAAATCCCAAATGTAAAAAAGTTAAAAGGTGCATATAGTTATTATCGAATTAGGTTGGAGATTATAGAATAGGTTTTAAATACGAAAATAGAAAAATTGTTTTTTATAAGGTTTTGCATAGGAAACAAATTTATAAAAAATTTCCATGATTATAACAAAACCGAGTACGCATAAATCGCAAGTATAATCAACATGGTAACAAAAAATATCTGCTGGTTTTTCATAATCTTTTTTCTCTTTTTTATGTATTCCTCCTTGCACTTCTGTGAACAGAAGGATTCTTCAGGAGGGATCGACAATCCGCAATTTATGCAATGTTTATGTTTTTCCATAATTTCACCAAACACCAAAAAATTGTTATTCTGAAACAATGGTAGTTCCACTATGATTTCCTAAAATAGCATTTAAAATTTCTTCAGGGGTTCCTTCAACTACCAGGGTTTTTAATTTTGCCCTATCTATAATTTTAGATGCCAAAGGATCCACAACACTGGAAGAGCCTGCACTTATGGAAGCTGAACCAGTGAGGTCTAAGAGCTCTGTTGTGGTTATTTTAGTAAGCTTTTTAGCATCATCATATTTTCTTGGGTCTTTGTCGTAAACACCGTCAACGTTTGTAGCTATGACGAGTAAATCGGCATCTATATATTCTGCAAAGGATGCTGCAACTGCATCTGTGGTGTGTGCAGGATGGGTTCCACCCATTACAACAATTTTATTTAAATTCATGATAAGCTCCGCTTCTTTGAAGTTCTCTGGAATTTTTTTAATTGTGTAGTTTCCAAGGGCAGATATCAACAGCATACCGTTCATTCTTGTGGCCATTATTCCAATTTCATCGCAAAAGGCTTCATTTGCAAATTCTCTTGCAACTGAAATATAGTTTCTTGCAGTATATCCTCCACCTACAACTATTCCCATCTCATGGCCCATATCTTTTATTTTTTTGAATGTTTCAGTATATTCCTTGATTTTTTCCACAGATGCTCCTTCTTTAGGCATTAAAACTGAACCACCTAATGCGAAAATTACTTTCATGTTAAACCCTCTAATGTTTATAAAATATAAAATTTGTGATTATATGAGTTTGCAAAACTCCGAAGGTTTTGCCTCGACTCAACAAAAATTCTTCAAATTTTTGTGAGTCAGCAACAAGTTCGTAAAGAGATTTACTCGATTTCCTAAATAGTATGATATACAAATATATAAAATTTTATTATACTGCGATAGTGGTGGGTATTGAATGATTTATTAAGTTTTTAAATTTAGATGGGCATTATGTTTAAAACTGCACACTATTCTAATTACAACATGAAGAACAATATAACCTACCGAAAACCGAAGGTCTTCAGGGATTTAAAAATCATTAGATTTTCAAATAAAAAGAAACTAAATTGAAGTTACTTATACGTACAATATTTAATGTTTTTCGAATAACCTTAATAAATAATAAATATGTAGAAAAAAAGCTTAATTACATTTTTAAAGCCATTTTAATGTCTTCAACTTTTACAGTTTTTCTACCAGCGTGCTTTGATAATTCTGCAGCTTCTTTAGCTATATCTAATGCGATATCTTCTAAAGCTTCTACAAATACTTTAGCTGCTTCTTCACTTACTCTTTCAGCACCTGCTTTTTTTAATATTCTTACAACTGGAGCAACTGGAAGCTCTGCCATAAACTCACCTCAATCTTTTATATTTTTAATTTTGAAAAAAGAAATATATAAGTCTTTCGGAAATAATCCCTATATTGTCGTATCCGAGTAAAGTAAGGGTGGTGGTAAAACATTATAGCTTCGCACAATATATTTGGATTAGATATGTTAATATAAGATACTCCAACATGTATTTTGAATATACGTGTGACTCCCATTAAGTTTTGATACCAATGGAGGATGTAAAATAGTTTCCGGTTGAACAAAACTATTTTTTATTAAATGGATTATTCTTTTTCGTCAAGTTTACATAATTGATTATCTCTTTCAAAGCTTTTTCTGCATTCTCCAGTTGGTCGTTATTTACATAAATCTCCAATTCACTAAACAACGTCTGAACATATTCGTTATATTTATCCTTTTTAATTAGGAGCTCCTTGTACTCGTAGATTAAATTTTTTAGTCTTTCTTTCTTAATGTGTTCTAAATCATCTTTGATATTATCCCATATGGTCGATTTTTTTAAACCTAATTCCTTTGCTACTTCTCTAATACTCCAACCTTCTTTTATCAATTCTACAGTATGGTTTTTAACTTGTTCATCTATTTTTTTAGGTCTTCCAACTTTACTACTTATCTTTACATCTACTCCAAATAGTAGCAACCTGTTAAGGGCATTCTTGTTCTTTCTTTCCATGAGCTCGTAAACTGATTTTGGCATAACTATTTCATCTACCCCATCTTTTATCAACTTTTCAACTTCTTTTTTAGATAAATATTTTGGAGTATAATATGTTTTATAAGTCATACCAGTCCCCTATTCTGTTCAATTCTTTCTTAATATCTTCAACAGTAATTCTCAGGTAATGCATGGTGGTATTGATTGACTTATGCCTTAGGTATTTTGAAACCTTTTCAAGAGGTACTCCATCATTTAAAAGATGTAATGCCCTTGACCTTCTAAATGTGTGTGTTGAAAGTTCCTTTTTTATCCCCGCATCTTTCGTGTATCTTTTTACGAGCTCCCATGCATAAGTCCTATTTTTAAAGTTGAATAGATCATCTTCTGGCTGCAAATTGTTATCTCGAATATACTGTGAAATATCGTTAATGAGCCACTCAGGAATTATACACAGTTGGAAGCTCTCGGTCTTTGTATCGTATAGTTTACAGACTCCCTCCTTTAGATTTAAATCTCTGACTTTAACATTTAGCAACTCTGAAACCCTTAAAGCCATTCCATAAAGCATTTTGAAAAATAATCTATGGTGTGGATATTTTACAGCATCTATAAACTCTTTTAGTTCTTCTTTTGTTAACCAATCTTTGCAGTAGTGTCTCGTCATAGTACCCAATCGTCCGGAAATTTTAAACTAACAATTTCATTATTTTGTTGGTTGGATGTATATGACATAATATATTTATATATTTTTATCGAGTAAAGGTAATTTTAGATGTTTTATTATTCCATTGTATGAAAATCACTTTACGGTCTTCTTGGGCATATCATAAATTTAACAGACAATATAGGTGATAGGATGAAACAAAAAATTAAACAAAAATCCAACAGCTTTTACAACACCTCGGCAACTTTAAGGGTGGATGTTGGAAAAAGAGTTTCAAAAGTTACCATTGCTGCAAATGTATTACTGTCCGCTTTAAAAGTAATTGTAGGAATTGTAGGACAAAGTAGTGCTTTGATTGCAGATGGTATACACTCCCTATCTGATGTTTTCAGTACAATTATTGTATTTATTGGAATTAAGTTAGCAAGTAAGCCTGAAGACAAGCGCCATCTCTATGGGCATGAAAAATTGGAACCAGTTGTGTCAAAAATACTGGCAATTATTTTACTTGCAACAGGGCTGGTAATCGGATACAACGCAGTTCAGCTTATTCTACAAGGAACCACCATAATACCTGCAGAAATTACAATCTATGTTGCGATACTCTCGATCATCACAAAGGAATGGATGTATAGATACACAATTAAATGGGCTGAAAAAATTGGAAGTTCAGCTTTGATTGCAGATGCATGGCACCATCGTTCAGATGCATTATCATCAATCGCAACCGTTGTAGGGATTGTAGGCGCACGTTTAGGCTTTCCTATGTTGGACCCTATAGCATCTCTTGTAATTTGCATATGGATTATAAAAGCAGCTGTTGAAATTTACTTAAAGGCAGTTAATGAATTGATAGACCGTGCAGCAGATGAAGAAGTAGTTAAATGTATTTTACAAGATATATTGGATACAGAAGGCGTTATGGGTGTTGATGATTTAAAAACAAGAACCTATGCGAATCAAATGTATGTAGATGTGGAAATTGCAGTTGATGAAAATCTTTCGGTAAAAGAAGCACACGATATTGCAGAAAAAGTTCATGAAAAAATCGAAAAAAAATACAATGCAAAACATTGCATGGTTCATGTAAATCCCGGCCCAATTAAAAATTAAAAGCATATCGTAGTTGTACTTTCGTCGTTATTTTTAGATGAGAATACTCAAAATATATACTACCACTACAAGACCAATAATAAAACTAACGAGCTTCACAAATGACACTACTATATTGAATATTAAACGAATTATGATCCAAAGTAATAATGCAGCTATAATAGCGGTTATGACCCAATCAAATATTCCAAACATGGTTACACCCCTCGAACAATAAATATGATTGTTATACATAATATTATAACCTACTTTTTTAAAAAGTGTTTTTATTAAGTTTATTTTTTAGGATATTAATATCATCTAGTTAGTGTGGGGTATTATGAAAGATTTAAAACTAAAAATAGAGCTCGTACCGTCTGGTTCTTGGGGTGCCAATATCAGAATGTTAATGTCAAAAGAACAATGGTATAACATAAGAAGAAAGGAGGTTATAAGGGCAGGATACAGGTGTGAAATATGTGGAATATCTATGGAAAAAGGCCTGCACATGCATGAGGAATGGGAATATGATGATATTAACAAGATACAGAAGTTTAAGAGGTTTATAATGTTGTGCCCTAACTGCCACATGATAAAACATTTAGGTTTTGCAGAGGTGTTGGCAAATAAGGGAGAGCTGGACTACAGTACACTTGTAAAACATTATATGAATGTGAATAACTGTACTGATGAAGATTTTCTTAGACATAAGGATGAAGCATTTAAAAAATGGAATGAACGATCTAAATACACATGGACAATTGATTTAGGGGAGGAACTTGGCAGTATGTTGGGAGTTAGGTACTTGAAAGGCAATGGATCATATTTTAAAGATAAACCTTTGTAAAAAATTTGGAAAGTATGTATGAATATCGGAGCTCCGAGGATATACGAATTCGAAGCGAAAGAAATTTTGATAAAAACGATGTTTTGATAGAGAATGCTTTAAAAGTGTTTAAAGTTGATAAATATGATTTACTAAAATTTAGTTAAGTTTGAAGTAGGGGCAAAAAATAGAAATTAAGTCTTAAAGTTGTATATCTAACTACCGTATCAAAATATAATCCTGTTTGGTATTAACCACTTTTTAGTAGTCCTTTAAACAAATTATTGAGATCTTCAAAAATAGACACTTAAAACCATATCGGATTTAATAAAATAAAGCCAGATAAAAGAGTAAAACAATGACGCGGAGGCCGAGATTTGAACTCGGGTTGGGCAAAGCCCAACGGGATTAGCAGTCCCGCGCCGTACCAGGCTGGGCCACCTCCGCACACTCACTTAATAATCATATTAATAGTATATATACTTTTCGATGATACAGTAGTAAAAATATATAAAAAATATATAAAGGATTTGATTAAATCTCAACAACATCTACAACTTCAAGGGGAATGTCTCTTAAAGCTTTACCAATTGCTGATTTTGCTATTCTCACAGCATGTTCTGGACTTTCGGCATTAAAGACTTTCATAGATAGTAAAATACCAACTATTGCAGTTCTTGCAACAACCAGTACGCAGTCTATAGGTTCTCCACATTTAGGACATATTGTTAATCCAACGTCAATATCCACATAATCTAAATTGTTTCTGTTTAGGAGTTTTCCAATTTGGGATATGGCCACCCCTATGGCATCTTCAACATCTTCAATATTCTTTGCAGTATATGCCGCCTGTAGCGTTACATGATAATTTCCCATCGGTCTCACCAAATATTTAAACGAAACTTAGTTTCGTAGTAGTTCATAGCTCTAACTTTATGAGCTCTTAATTTTTTATTATTTTGCCAGCGTAAATCTCACGTCGTCATCTCCTACATTGAAGATTCCTAATCTAGCTCCAGCATCTATCCAACCATAAGCATAATTTAATGATGCAAATGCATTAACATAATCTCCTTCTTCTATAAATGCTTTTGCGTCTTTAAAATAACATTCAATCATACAGAGATAGTCTAATGCTACATCATATAGGAGACTTCTTTTTGGAGGGACACCTTTCTTTATAATCTCTATTGCTTCTTCGGTTCTTTCAAAGTAGTTGGTTATTTTTTCATCAGTTATTATGTTTTTTATATTTTTTATATCTTTCATGATATCCCTATGCCAATCATGTTAGAAGTATACAAATATACAAATAATGTATATATACTCGTTATAAAACTATCTCAAAAAGAACTAAAAACTTAAGGCCAATATATTATTTAAATATTATGCAAAAATATATTTCGACGTTTGACTAACAATAAAAACCTATATATAACAAAATTATAATGATTAATAATGACGGTTATTATGGTAACGTATTATTGAGGTGAAGTAATGATTGAAATTAGATTCCACGGAAGAGGAGGTCAAGGTGCAGTTACTGCTGCACAGATATTAGCAAAAGCAGCTTTTTTTGATGGTAAATTTTGTCAGGCCTTTCCTTTCTTTGGTGTCGAAAGAAGGGGAGCTCCGGTTATGGCATTTACAAGAATAGATGATAGGAAAATAAGATTAAGAAGTCAAATTTACAAACCTGATTATGTCGTAGTTCAGGATCCAACTCTTTTGGATACAGTAGATGTTACAAGCGGTTTAAAGAAGGGCGGAAAACTCATCATAAACACATTAAAAGATGTAAAAATGGATGATTATGAGGTTTATCCAATAGATGCTACAGGAATATCTTTGGAAGTTTTAGGGTTACCTATTGTAAACACCACAATGTTGGGAGCTTTTGCAGGGGCTACCAATGAGGTAACTCTTGAATCACTCAAAAAAGCTATTCTTGAAACTTTCCCCGGAAAACTTGGACAGAAAAACGCAGAAGCTGCAGAAGTGGCATACAATAGAATAAAAACTAAATAAACATGCTAAAACATGCTTTGTGATTACGATAGTTAGTGCCGAATAAACATGTTTTAAACTATCTCAAAATTATAGGTGATTTTATGGTTACTATAGGTACGATAATATACGAACCAGGTAATTCTATTAAAAACAAAACAGGTAGTTGGAGAGTTTTTAAACCAGTGATGGACAAAGATAAGTGTGTAATGTGTGAAAACTGTTACATATTCTGTCCTGAAGGCTGTATTCAAGAAAAAGATGGAAAATTTGACATAAACTACGATTACTGTAAGGGATGTTTAATTTGTGTAAGGGAATGTCCGGTTAATGCAATAACAAAGGTTAGGGAAGAGAAATAACTTAAAAACACTTTAATTAAATGACGATTAATTAAAATACTTAAAAATATATAGGGTGAATATGGATGTGTGAGGTTAAGATTATTACAGGAACTTCTGCTGCTGCAGAGGCTGCAAAATTATGTGATGTTGATGTCATTGCAGCTTATCCAATTACACCACAAACAACATGTGTAGAAAAACTTGCTGAATTTGTTGCCAATGGGGAGCTGGATGCGGAATACATAAAAGTTGAAAGTGAACATTCCGCAATGAGTGCATGTATCGGTGCAAGTGCAACCGGTGCAAGAACATTTACTGCAACTGCTTCACAGGGTCTCGCATTAATGCATGAGCTCTTGTTTGCGGCTTCAGGTATGAGATTACCAATAGTTATGATGAATGCAAACAGGGCGTTATCAGCACCTATAAACATTTGGAACGATCAGCAAGACAGTATATCTCAGAGAGATACTGGATGGATTCAATTTTATGCGGAAAACAATCAGGAAGTTTTAGACACAATAATTCAAGCATACAGGATTGCCGAACATGAAGATGTTCTATTACCTGTAATGGTTAACTTAGATGGATTTATACTCACCCATACAGTTGAACCTGTTACAGTGCCTAAACAAGAAAATGTTTTAGACTTTGTGGGAATATACGAACCTAAACATGCATACATGGATCCTGACAGACCAATTACACAAGGACCTGTTGGAGTTCCGAGCTGCTATATGGAATCAAGATATGCGGTTCAAAAAGCAATGGATAATGCCGAAAAGATAATTATGGATATCCACGACGAATTTGCAGAAAAATTCAAAAGAAGCTACGGAAATGGATTGATAGAAACTTACAACATAGAAAATGCTGAAACAGTACTTGTAGCATTAGGTTCAGTATGTAGCCCTATAAAAGAAGTTATAGACCAGATGAAAGAGGAAGGCAAGGAATACGGATTACTAAGAATAAGATGCTACAGACCTTTACCAATAAAACACATCAGGGAAGCTTTAAAGAATGCTAAGAATGTCGCTATACTTGATAAGGATATTAGCTTCGGGACAAATAAAGGAGCAGTTTATCTGGACTTGGCTTCATTCTTAAAGGACAAAAAAACAGTTAATTACATAGTAGGTCTTGGTGGAAGAGATATTAGAATTCAGGATATTAAGGATATAATGGAACATGCTGAAAATGCAGAAGACGGAGAAACAAAGTGGGTTGGATTACAGGAAGAATAATTAGTAGAATTCAGCGAACTATATTTCCTTTCTTAATTTCCTTTACTAACATTTAATGGTGATATAATGACTGGTAAATCTCAGTTTTCAAGAGAAGAGTACTTTGCTCCAGGACATAGGGGCTGTGCTGGTTGTGGTGCTGCGATTGTTGCAAGATTGACCTTAAAGGCTACCGGAAAAGATACAATAGTTGCAAACGCTACAGGATGTTTAGAAGTTATGACCACACCTTATCCAGAAACAGCTTGGAGAGTTCCTTGGATACATGTTGCATTTGAAAACGCTGCAGCAGTTGCAAGTGGAATGGAAAGTGCGGTCAGAGCTCTGAAAAGAAAAAGAGGAAAGTATGCTGATAAAAAGATAAATGTAATTGCATTTGGTGGAGACGGTGGTACTGCTGATATCGGTTTCCAAGCTTTAAGTGGTGCCATGGAAAGAGGACACGACATGGTTTACATAATGTACGATAACGAAGCTTACATGAACACAGGAATTCAAAGAAGTGGTTCTACTCCATTAATGGCTTCAACAACAACATCCCCTGCTGGAAGCGTCATAAGGGGAGAAGACATGCCTAAAAAAGACATGCCTATGATAATGGCAGCTCACGGAATTCCATACGTTGCTACAGCATGTTTAAGTTACCCTGAAGACTTTATGAAAAAAGTTAAAAAAGCATGTGAAATTGAAGGACCTGCATATATCCAGATATTACAACCATGTACAACAGGATGGAGATATAACGCAGAAGACACTGTGGAAATAGGAAGATTAGCAGTTAAAACTGGATTATGGCCATTGTATGAAATAGAAAATGGTGAATTTAGAGTAACATACAAACCTGCAAAAAGAGTGCCATTAAAAGAATACATAAAATTACAGAAGAGATACAGGCATTTAACCGACGAAGATATTGAAATGTTGCAAAAAGATGTTGATGAAAGATGCAAATTGTTAGGAATCGATTAAAACACTAATTCGAATAAAATATTTCTTTATTTATTTTTCATAGAATGGATCTATAGAACCAGTTTTTACTCACAACATTACATAAAGGTGTTTTCATGAAGAAGATAATGATGATTACCGATACCTGCGACAATTGTGGAGATTGTGTAAAGTCATGCATGGAAGTCCACGGGATAAGTAGGATTAGTATTTTAGAACATGATGATAAATACTTACCAATAGTTTGTCAACACTGTGCTTCTGCACCATGTAAGGAAGTATGTCCTGTTGATGCAATTGAATTCAGAGGAGATATAGTTTATTTAGACGAAGATGTCTGTATAGGCTGTGGACTTTGTGCAATAGCCTGCCCGTTTGGTGCAATTGTAGTTTCAGACAAGGCTCATAAATGTACACTATGTATTGGAAGAGATGAACAGGCCTGTGTTAAAGCATGTACAAAAAGATGTTTAGATGTAGTTGGTGTGGAAGATCTTATATTTGATAAAAGATCTAAAAATCTCGAAACTATGGCCAAATTAAGCCCAAACAAAGAACTTAAAAAAGAAAGTAAGAAGAACTTTATATCTAAATTGCTTGTTCCAGCTAAAACTAGGCCGTAACTAGTTTTAATATAAATACTTATAAAATAAAATTTTCAATCTCCCTTTGGGATGGTGACATTATGAAACTTATGCCTAATGTTGAATTATGTATTGACTGCAAGAAATGCGAAAGAATCTGTCCTGACAATGGGATTTTTGTTATTGAGGGCATCTCTATAAAATGTATGCACTGTGAAAAAAACCCGTGCTTACGGGTATGCCCTGAAGATGCAATTGAAAGGATAGGGGATAAAGTCGTACTTCATAAGGAGAAATGTGTAGGATGCGCTTTATGTATAGAGGTCTGTCCTATAGGAGCTATAAGAATTGATAAATGTGAGATGGTTGCTGTAAAGTGTAATGGATGTTATGGTAGGGAAGATGAACTTTGTAAGTTGGCCTGTCCAACTGATGCATTGGAATACTCTGAAAAGACTGTAGAACAGAAACAGGAAAAAATAATCTCAAAACTTAAGAAAATATACAACTGCATATAATTAAATTATTTCATTAGCAAATAAAATAAAACCAAATAACTTAAATCGGAGTGAGCGAAGCGAACGGAGAGCTACAAAAACCCGAAGGGTTTTTGTTTAAAATAACTAAAATTATTTCTATTTTAAATAACTTTAATTTTTATTTTTCATTTAGGGGAATTAAATTAGCTTTTATATTGTTGTTTTCAATTTTAAGCTTCATAATTGTTTTAAGAGGATACCTTGGGACAGTTGGACTTCCAGGGTTTAACAGAAGGATTTTATTTTCAACTTCTTTTACAAGTGGTACGTGGGTGTGTCCTGTTATTAAAACATCTAAACCCATTTCCATACTCGTGTATTTCATTTTCAGAAGATCCCCTCTTGGGTATATCACATCCCCATGCATAACGCCTATTTTAAAGTTTTCAATGTTCAATATTTCTTTTTCAGGTAGATCCATATAATCCATATTTCCCTTAACTGCGACAACATTGGATATATCTTTCAAACTGTCTAAAACGTTGGGGGAGGTTACATCTCCACAGTGTATTATTAAATCTACATCTGAAAAGTGTTCAAAAACATCTTTTGGTAGTTCTCTGACTCTATCTGTAACATGAGTATCTGAAATTACGCCGATAATCATAATACCGCCACAGGCTGTTTTTAATTGCAGAATAGCTAAATATTTATTTAAATTAAATAAAAATATGGGTGAAATCAAATTTAATCCAATAACAAAACTCACAAAACTAACATTTGGTAACAACTAACATATATTAAAAAAGTGGCTTCCTTGGGGTGGACACAGCCATCTACCATCATTAAACCCTAGATCCTGCTCAATCCCGCTACCCTATGAGCGTTGGTGCTCCATCTACCGCTGCTCCCTTCCGGGCCTGACGGGGTTCGAAGGATGAAGAAGGATTGTCTCCTCCCTCCAGAGGAGCTCCCTTCAACACCTTACCCCATAGGACAGGATTTCACAGCAAAATCTAGGAATGAATGGTAGAAAAAACTGTGCCGCCCCCAAGTTTTCGGCCCCTACATAAGGCGATTTTAGGTTACAGGGGACGCCTAACCCCCCGGCCTAGCCACCTATATTTAAGTCAAAGTTCTTATATATACTTTACGATTTCTAAAAAGAAAATTATATAATAAATGTATGAGATAACAAATAAGTATTAATATATATGTGATGTTAAAACTCTTTACAATAAACCTCTCTATTATATGGGGCAGTTTCAATTGAATTGGAGGATTAGTATGAGACTAGTTAAAGAAGCACTTGCCAAAAATAATGATGAACTATACCAAAAACAAATGTCCAAAGATGATTTCGGAAATGCAAGTATTGTTGTGGTTGGATGTGGTGGTGCAGGAAATAACACAATTCATAGACTTATGGAAATAGGAATTGAAGGTGCAGAAACAATAGCCATTAACACAGATAAACAACATTTGGAGAATATTGATGCAGATAAAAAAATATTAATAGGATCTACATTAACAAGAGGTCTTGGAGCTGGAGGATATCCGGAAATAGGTAAGAAATCTGCAGAATTGGCTAAAAATGTGTTAGAAGATGTTATAAAAAATGCTGATTTAATATTTGTTGCTGCGGGAATGGGTGGAGGTACCGGTACTGGTTCAGCTCCAGTTGTAGCTGAAATTGCTAAAGAAAATGGTGCAGTGGTTATAGGTGTAGTTACCTACCCATTTAAGATTGAAAGAGCCAGGTTAAAAAAGGCGGATGAAGGGCTTAGAAAACTAACCGAATGCTGTGATACAGTTATTGTAATTGACAACAATAGATTAGTTGATTTTGTTCCAAATTTACCAATGAACGAGGCATTTAAAGTAGCAGATGAAATTATTGCTCAAGCTGTAAAAGGTATAACTGAAACTATCTCCCAGAAAAGCTTAATAAACATCGACTATGCAGACGTAAGAGCTGTTATGTCAAACGGTGGAGTTGCAATGATAGGTGTTGGTGAAGTAGATTACGATACAAAGGGAGATAGGGTTGAAAGAATTGTAAAGGATACATTGGAATGCCCTCTTTTAGACATCGATTATAAAGGAGCTACAGGTGCTATAATACACATCACTGGAGGGCCTGATTTGACCCTTGGAGAAGCAAATAGAATTGGTGAAGGTATAACAAGTAGCATGGACCCTAACGCAAATGTTATATGGGGCTCTAGAATAGACCCATCTATGGAAGGATGTATAAGAGTTATGGCCATTATTACGGGAGTAAAATCTCCAAATATATTGGGTGGGGGGAAATCACCTCAAAGAATAATCCCAAAAACAGAAAAAAAATCTAGAAGTTCATTAGGTATAGATTATATTGTATAAATTAAACAACATACATTCCTTTAAAAATCTTTTATTTCGTGTGAAAATATGAAAGCTTATGAGAGGCTTTTACTAAGTGTAGGCTCTGGAAAGTTCGTAGAAGAATTCAAAAAAATCCTTTTGGAATTGGATATCCCCTTAAAAGATTTTTCTGAAATATCTGGTATTCCTTACAGTACCATCTATAAAATCGTACATGGAAAAGATTTTAGAGTCTCTACACTGAAGAAAATTGTAGAAACCATAAAAAGCTTTGAGAGTAACGAAGACGACATAGATAAAATAGCAGTAATTGCAGCAAGACCTTCTTTAAATAAAATTAGAACTAAAAAAATATCAATAAAAGGTAAGGAATATCTACTGAAAGAATATCCTGCAAATTCACTAGAGGAATGCATAATCGCTGCAATATATGCAGAAAGAGAGGATGCTAAAGCTATAGTTTGTGCCCCAATTGTAAGTTCAAGTATTGAGAAAATAGTGAGGGTCCCTGTTGCGGTTATACTACCTGAAAAAGATGCCTTTATGAATGCCCTTGAAATAGCAGTTAATAAAATATAAAAAATATCGGTATTTATTTTTATTTTATTTTTTCGACAAATGAATTTATTCTTGAAGTGTTTTTCCATATTATATCTTCTACTTCATTTTCAACATCATCTAAAGAACTTACCGTTATTGCTGGAGAGTTTACTTCACTTAAAAATTTACGAATGTCTTTTTCATGAAAAATAAGTCCTTCATAGTACTTTAATTCAGGTAATGCATAAAGTACTCCATCCAATTCTCTTATTTCCATACAGGAGTCTAGTATTGTATCAACAGTTAATGTCATAGTACCTGATGTTTTTGAAATTTTTGAGGATCTATATGTATTTAATATTCCTCTTTTTTTACCGGTACATAGCCTCTCTAAAGAATCATCGACTTTAAATATTTCCCTGTCGTATGAACACTTTGGATTTTCAACAATTAGTACTTCTGGATCGAAATTTGATATAAAATCTGAATCTAAACCGCCGATTCCTGTAATATCCACAATTAAATCTGGATCCAGATTTCCATTTCTCATGTTCAATTTAAACTTGTTTAAATCCATAAATTTTATCCTTTCATCAAATATTATATCTTTTAGATGAGGTTGAATATCCACAAGAATAACTTCTTCTGAATCTCTCGTAAGTGAATGGGCAATATAGTTTCCACAGAGATAAGCCCCAAAGACTACGGTCTGTTTAAACTCCTCCCCTTCTAAAAAATACTTTATTGCGTTCGCTTTTTTTTCTACTATGTGATATATTATATCTTTAACTTTGGTTTTAGAATTTATTGTTTTTACGCTTTCTGTTATACCGTACTTCATCCTTTCACCGTTATACCGACCCTATTTAATGCTTCAATTAGTTCATTTTTTATTCTCTGTTCGATGTCTTCCTTGTGTATTACAGATGATGGGGATAGACTGCCTGTTAGTATTCTCCCTTTGTTGTCCATTATCACAAGCATCGAACCTGAGCCTGGAACCCCCAACCTTCCTCTTGCAATAACTATATCTGCATCTTTGGAGTCTACGGCAATTAGGCCTTTATTTATGGCCGGTGTTCTTGTTAAATCTGCAACATCTGTTGAAATTTCAATCATTTTTATATCTGCGTTAACTATCTTTGAAATAATATTCTTTACTACTTTAAATTTTTTTGGATTGTTGGTGGCGATCACTATGTTTTTTGACTCAAGTATCTTTTTTTTAATAAGTTCGACTTCTTCTGGTTTATCCCCTTTTCTAGTTCTATTTAATGATTCCAAATATGCAGTTTTTATAGATTCTTGAAAATCGAGATTTTTTATATCGTAATTCTTCATTTTAACCTACCTATTGTAGTAGTGTGCGAAATTTTTTAGATTTCACAAAATTTTAAAATTTAAAGGGATTATCTATTGGATTTGAAATAAGATCGTTTATAAATTTGGAATTCATCTAACACGTCATGTTAAATTCTGGCTTTTTTAAGCCATTCTAAATCATTCTTATGAAGGTCCCTTATATCTGTAAGTCCCAATTTTAACATTGCGAGCCTGCTTAATCCAATACCCCATGCCAGTACAGGTTTATTAATCCCCAAAGGTTCTAGAACTTCCGGTCTAAATATACCTGCACCAAGGAGCTCTAACCATCCTTTTCCTTCCATATATACTTCAGCTTCTAAGGAGGGTTCTGTAAATGGGAAGTAGGCGGGTCTTATTCTAACCTTTTCGAAACCTAATCTTCTCAAGAATTCAGTTAAAACTCCTACAAGGTTATCAAAATTGACATTTTCGTCCATAATGATTCCTTCACACTGGTAGAATTCAGGAAGGTGTTTGTAGTCAATAGCTTCGTTTCTAAATACCCTATCAATACAGAAAACTTTATGTGGTTCGGCTTTTTCTTCCTCAGATAATGACGCCAAATACTTTATTGATGAAACTGTTGTATGGGTTCTTAAAACCGTTCTTTTAGATATTTCTTCGCTGAATTTATAGCACCATCCCTTAGATATTTTATTTTCATCTATGCATCCTTCCTCATGCATGTCTTTAACTTTTTTAAGGAGCTCCTCTGGAACTGTACCTTTATCAGGGTATCTTAGGAAGAACGTATCTTGCATGTCCCTTGCTGGATGGTCTTGTGGCTCAAAGAGAACATCGAAATTCCAGAATTCGGTTTCAACTATAGGGTTTTTAACTTCTTTGAAACCCATGCCAATTAAAATCTCTTTGATTTCATCAATTATTCTTGTTAGCGGGTGTACTTTTGCAGGATAAACTTCTTCTGTAGGTATTTTAACATCGTAAGGTCTTATGTGACATTCTTTCCATTTGCCGCTTATTATGTGTTCCCTTGTCAACTGCGTGATTTCTTCTTTTATTTCAATTGGGTTCTTTATGAATTTTTTTCCTTCATCGGTGAGCTCCAATTTTCTATCTATTACTTCTTCTATGGTGATAAACCCTCTTTTTTTAAGGTTATCTATGGTTTTTAGTTCTTCCTGTGAATATTCATCCAATTGGGTGAA
Source organism: Methanothermococcus thermolithotrophicus DSM 2095 (assembly GCF_000376965.1). Taxonomy (NCBI): domain Archaea; kingdom Methanobacteriati; phylum Methanobacteriota; class Methanococci; order Methanococcales; family Methanococcaceae; genus Methanothermococcus; species Methanothermococcus thermolithotrophicus. The sequence goes on from NZ_AQXV01000054.1 coordinate 17,211, forward strand.
TCCCTTAGTTTCACTCAATGAAGCCAGTTTTTTTAATAATTCTTCTTCATCATCGGCATAATCTAAATCTTTGAATTTTATATTGCCCTTTTCTATGGTTACTAAACCTTTTTTCTTTAAGTTTCCAAGTGCAGGGTTTATTTCTTCCTTCTTCAGGATCTTCCCAAGGTCTTTAATTGGAATTGAATCTAATCCATTTTCTTTTAAGTAGTTTGCTACTCTTCTTTCAGGTAGCCCTAACTTTAATATTTCCTCTCCCTCTTCAGTTATTTTTGCAATTTTGGTTTTGTTTTCAACTATATTCAAAAGGCCCTTTCCAGATAACCATAATGCAGTTCTCATAATCTTTTCTTTTTCCATATAATTGGAGAGCTCTTCAACAGACATGCTTTCTTTTTTAACATCCTGAAATACTTTCAACAATCTTTTCTCATCGTTATGAAGTTCCATTGTTTCACCTAATTATAATCATACACAATCATAATAATAGATATCGTCTGTAGTGTAAGTATTTGTATAAATATAATATCCAATATATAGTCATTCTGCGATGAGTATCGTAAATCGTTATCTTTAAATTTTAATTTAAAATTTAACAATTCATATTTAAGTATCATTAATTGTAGAATGACTTAGATTCATCTAACCATTACAATTAATATATTAGTTATAAAAACTTACAATAATTTAAATTTAACTAAAATAATCTGATAATAGGAACATATGTGGTCGTTTTGCAATATTTAACACTTAAAATTTTAATTTAATTCTTGGATATTAATACTTCTAAATTGAAAAATTTAATAATTATTTATAACGTCAATTCACAGAAACCGTATTCTAATTTATGCGGATTATAGGCTAATTTACACATTTGGTGATTTTATGGAGAGTGAAAATTGTGAAATCAATAACTATAACCACAATATAGACAAAAGCATTATAGACTCAATATATTCCGAAGGCTTTCCAATAGCTCAGTATGGAATTTATTCAAAAAAGGCAAAACCCTATAGAACATTTAAAATCCCTGTTGATGCAGGGTTTTCATGCCCCAATAAAGATGGAACACTGGATAAAAATGGCTGTATTTTTTGCCCAAAGATGGGACGGCCAATTAGTGTTAAATACTGTGATTCGAAGTACTCCCTAAAGGAACAGATCGAAGTACAGATGGAAAGACAAAAAAATAAGGGAATTGAAAAATTTTATATTTATTTCTATCCTGGGACAAACACCTACGGAGATGTTGAAAAATTAAAAGAATTATGGGATTTTGCACTTTCGTACGATGACGTTATTGGATTGTCCATAGGCACAAGACCAGATTGTCTTGAAAAAGAAAAACTGGACATTTTGGGTGATTACGTCAAAAAAGGTTATGAGATATGGCTTGATTTAGGGATCCAGACGATACATCAAAAAACACTGGAATTTTTAAATAGAAAACATAGCACTTCCGATATTATTAACGCCATTAAAGAATGTAAGAAAAGGGGAATTTTAGTATGTGGGCATATTATATTGGGACTTCCAAATGAGAGCTGGAGCGAAATGATGGAGACTGCAAAAGTTCTTTCAGCGCTTAAAATTGATGCTTTGAAAATATACCCGTTGGTTGTAGTTAAAAACACGAAATTAGAAGAACTTTATTGGAAAGGAGAATACAAAACTGTAGATGAAAAACAGTATGTTAGTTTAGTATGTGATTTTTTAGAACATCTATCGCCGTATGTTTTAATTCAGAGGGTGTCAAAGGATAAAGTACCTGACGAGATAAAGGTATCTCCAGAATGGGTTTTAAGTAGACTTAAGATATTGAATGAAATAAGTAATGAATTAAAGAGAAGAAAAAGCAGGCAAGGAAGTAAGTATTTAATTTAAATACTTCTTAGGAGAGTACAGGCTGGAGGAATAATTATAGCTTTAAATATTGATAATGAAGAGATGATTTAGGTAAAATTCCCGGAAGGATGATCTTAAATCAAAACCATGGTTTTTCTCATGTCCTTTTCAATTTTTGTCATCTCTTTTGCATACAAAGTTGCTATTTTTTCCATAACTTTTTCAATATTTTTAACCCCTATATCGTTTAAGCCTGTAGCATTTACATGTTCTGGAGTACCTTCAGTTTTTACATTTATACCGAGATGGATTTTTCCAGAGGATACGCCCCTACATGCAATACAAACTGAAAGTTTTTTATCTTCAAAGTATAAATCATCCCCTTCCCTCTTCAATCTAATATTTCCCATTTCCTCAATAACTTCTTTTGCAATGGAAACCAATATTCTCTGCCTCAAGTACGTGATTTTTAAGTCGGGATTATCGAAGTGTTCAACAATGTAGTTTATACTTTCAGAAGACTTTATTGGAATTTGGTATTCTGATTCTTCCTTTACGTCTTTTAAATCCTTCATGTCTTCGATTTTTACTTCCATAGGTCCTTTAAAAACTACAATACTGTCTTTTTGTATATTAAAAGTTTTAAATGCCCATAATGGTTCTATTTCTTTTCCCGTATATTTCATTTCTTTGTCAACAATTACTACAGAAATATTGTCGAAGTCTATTATCTCAACCATTTTTTCACCATTAAGAAAATTAAAAAATAAGTAAATTATAAGTTATAAAGAATAACTAAAAAATAAATTAAACTAAAATTCATGTGTTATACCACATGATTTGTCGATTATTCTACAACTTTGACTTTATCGCCATCTTCTAATTCAACCATTAAAGTTTCTTGGTTTTTGTAAATACCATCTATCAAGGCCAATACACAGGCTTTGGTACCGTTTCTATCTGAGCCTGCAAGTACCAATATTTTGTATTTTTGGTTGTAAGGTTTGTCTATAAGTTGGATAACTCCTCTGTTTTTTCCGGGATTTTCGTTATCAATAGGTATTTTTAGATAATTTTCTATCTCCTTAGTTAGTTTATTTGAAACAGGACCTCCAATGAGTATTAAATCACTATTGGTTTTTAATACGTCATCGTCCAGTAGGATCTTTGAACCTTGGTAATCTATTATTTTACTGTACTGCTTTCCATCTTTGTACAGTTTTATTTCGTCATCTTTTTTAATTGCAAATATGTTGTTTCCGAAGTATTTTGTATCTTCATCCATTTCAACTTCATAATTGTTTGTGGATTTAACGTTAAAATAAACGATGGAGTTATTTTCATCAATATTCTCTACACTAACTTTATAGTTTAGTAACTCGAAGTTTTCAGGGAGCTCCTCAGGATTATCATATCTTAGTATGATATTTTTATCATCAAGAAATACTTTAAAATCATTGTTAATATCAAATTTTTCTCCATCTTCTAATTTAAGGGCGTCATAAACTTCAAAGTAGAAGTAATAGTACTTACCACTTTTTTCTGTACCGTTGTAGTATATGGAAATTGTGGAGTTTTTGATTTTATAATAGTTCTTCTCTCGTATTTTTGGGTGATCTATTGATTCATTATTTTTTGATATATTAATTATCAATTCATCCCCGTTTTCATTCATGGCCTCCAAAATAATTTTATACCCTCCATATTCAAATTGTGGATCTTTATCTTTTACTATTACATCTTTTACCTTGTTGCCAAGGAGCATGGAATTTTTATCGTAATCCAAAATAGTGTAGGCTTTTCCTAAGAATATTATTTCCTTGCCAATATCGGATGTTTCAAGGTTTTCTTCATATTCTACTTTTTTATATCTTATCCTATTGTCGTTATCATCCTTCTCAAATACTACAAAAAGTTTGCTTTTACTGTCCTTAATCTCAAAACTATCGGTTGCTGTTGGAACGTTGTATATTATTGTTTCTTTAACTTTTAATTTATTTCCATCTTCTACTTCTATTTCCTTGTTTGAATAGTAGTTCTTCATGAGCATTTCAGCGTAATTTTTATCTACATTATCCTCGTTTACTATAATATGGAATGAATCTTGTCCAATTATGGCATAACTGGCAGGAAGTATACACAAAATAGTTAAAACCAGAATTGTCATTTTTTCTATAAATCCCATTATTTAACCACCTGTTTATTTTAAAATGAATCTTAAATGAATCTTATATGTTAAATATAATATATAAACAATAATTTATAAGTTATCAGCCGATACTATTAGAAGTGTACTGCAGGATATTCCAGGTAAATAGATATAAGGTGATACTTTGAATGATTATGACACTTTAAAGAAAAATTTGATTCAGCTCTTAAAGGATGTAAATTGTGTAAAATTTGGTGATTTTGTACTTGCATCAGGGAAAAAAAGCAAATACTACGTGGATATAAAAAAAGCCACTACAAATCCAAAGGTTTTAAAGGCAGTTGCAAAAATGATTAAAGAATACTTAGAGAAGGAAAATGAGCTCGAAAATAAGAACTTAAAAATTGCTGGTGTAGAGTTAGGGTCTGTCTCTATAGCCACTGCAGTTTCACTTGAAACAGAAAAAGACCTTCTTATTGTGAGAAAAAAGGCAAAGGATTATGGAACAAAAAATAAAATTGAAGGAGAATTAAATGATGGCGATAGGGTTATCATTGTTGAAGATGTTACGACATCAGGAGGCAGTGTTGCAAAGGCAGTTGATGAAATAAGGAGAAATAACGGAATAGTTGAAAAAGTTTTTGTTATCGTAGATAGAATGGAAGGGGCAAAAGACAACTTAAAGGAAATGAATGTCGAGCTCATACCATTGGTTACAATTGAAGAGCTCGGAGTAGGGAAAAATTTTTAAAATAAATAATTTTCTTATTTAACTTTCTTAATTTATATATAAAAAATAAACACCCATATAAAAATGGTTTATCCACTCCTTAATATGATGCAAGCACTATTTTCCTCAACACCCATAATTTAGCCAATAAAGTGATATTATTTAACATAATATATTCATATATAAACATATTAATATGTTCCATATACTACAAAACAAAGATTTGATAATAAACCATATATGTGATAATATGCACAAATCAAAATTAAGAATTGTGGCATTTTCAGATTTACGGGTACATTCCATAAAGAAATGCTTAGAAATCATAAAAGATATTAATCCCGACATTATTTTATATGGTGGAGATGATATTGATAGATTTGAAAGTTTGCCAAAAAAAACTCTAAAACAAATTGTTGAACAGAGTCTTAATACATTTAATAAAGAATGTATACACTACGCTCCTTCTGTGAAAATAGACAAAAGATCATCTGCGACTTTAAGTGATGTGGCCGTATTCTATTTTAAAAAAGAAAAGAAAAGATATACAAAAAAAGAGATAATTAATTATCTTTCTAATTATATATTTAATAACCCCAATGATTTTGTAATCAGGAGTATATTCTATAAAATGGACAACTATGGAAATAAAGAACCATCACTTGAAGATATAAAAAATTTTTTTGAAAAGCATATGCCATACTATACTACTAAAAATGGAGAAGTTAAAGGATTAATTTATTTTTCTAATGAAAAAGAGTATTTTAAAAAACTATCCGCATTATCTAAATATGGTCTATGTTTTGTTCTTGGTAATGATAATCATCCGATATATAAAGAAATAGAGACAAAACATAAAAATGTTTATAATGTGCATTCCAATCCCTTAGTAATTGACGATTTTGTAATCATTGGTTTAGAGGGAGCTCCTTCTGAAACACCAATTAACTATATTCTATCTTCTGATGACAAAACTGTTAAAAAACACCTTAACAATATGGCAAAAAAGTATAAAGATAAAAAAATGATTATTTTATCCCATGCCCCTCCTTATAGTATATTGGATTATGCCATGAGATATGGAGAAAAGCATATTGGGTCTAAACCATTGTTAGAATTTGTAAAAGAAAAAAAGCCATTATTGGTGGTTTGTGGTCATGTACATAGATATGGCGGTAAGGAAACTCTTTTTGAAAACACTCCTATAATTAATGTAGCATCTCATGATGATGATTTATCTCATGGCAATATGGCATTAATTGAAATAGAAAATGATGAAATTAAAACTAAATGGATAAAAATACCCTCAAACTTTGAACTTGCAGTTAAATCATCTAAAACTCGAGAAGAAATATATAAGAATTTATATGAATCAGGATTTTTATATGAAAAGGATTGTAATATTCTTACTTCTGCAATAGAAGAGTTTGGAGACGAATTTGTTTCAGATTTTCCTAACTTATACTGGAATATAAAATGTAAATATGGGTTTAGTTTATTTCATGTTATAGAACTTTATAAGATGGGAGTTAAAAAACCAGATGATATTAAAAAAGAGCATGCTGAAAAATTAGTAAAAAAAATAAAGAACGGACTATCTAAAATGATATTAATGGATGCCCTTTCAAAAGTATTTGCAAAAGACGGAGAATTAGTTATATTAACTAATGATTTAGAATGGCTTTTTGAAAAAAAAGTTGCTTATTTTGATACGGAATATATCGATTCATCAAATACTATATTATATGGATTTTTAATTGATGAGAAAATAAAACAATTTTCCGTAGGGGAAGAAGAAGAGGTTATTGATTTAGTTAATAAATTAATATTGGATGGTTATAAAATACTACATTATGGAGGAGAAGGCCGAAATAGCATATTAAATTTATTTAGAAGTAGAAATATGAAATTAAAACCGGTTAAAGAAGCTTTTATCAATGTATATTATAAAATTAAAACTCAGATAGGAATACCAATACAGTCAAAAAAATTAAAAGATGTTGCTGATTTTTTTGACAATTCTGAAAAAAAATTAAAAAGATTTGAATATAATCTTCCAGATGGGAGTATCATAACCTATGAAGGAACAATACCTTATGATTTCGATGGATTTACTAAAACAAAATTCTGTAAGAAAATTTTAGATGCGTATCAAAATGATGTTAATTTTAAAAGTATGAAAGAATATCATTTATTAAAAGGAACTAATGAAGTAGATTTGTATGACTTACAAAAAATTGTAAATAATCTTAGGGATAAGATTAAACAAAATAAGTGTATAATTAGATTAAATATTGATTCATAATTTTCTTTCATAAATCAATCATTTGTCTTAAAGATTTCGGAGAGATAAAATGGCTTCAATTTTAATAAAAAATGGAATAATAAATGGAAAAAAACAAGATTTATTGGTAAACGACAATATCATACAAAAGATAGGCGAAATAGATGTTTCAGAAATCAGTAAGGATGAAACCGAGATAATAGATGGAAAAGATAAAGTAATAATTCCAGGTCTTGTAAATACTCACACCCATGCCCCTATGGCGTTATTTAGGGGAGTTGCAGACGACATGCCATTGATGGAATGGCTTAATGACCATATTTGGAAACTTGAAGCTAAGTTAAACGAAAAAATAATCTATGCTGGAACACTTTTAGCCTGTGTAGAAATGATAAAAAGTGGAACAACAACTTTTAACGACATGTACTTCTATTTAGACTCTATTTTAAAGGCAGTGGATGAAACTGGGATTAGATCCACACTTTCTTATGGTATGATAGATTTAGATGATGAAGAAAAAAGAAAAAAAGAGCTAAAGTCTGCAAAAGAATCCATTGAAATAATTAAAAATTTGAACAACCCAAGGATAAATGCCGCCCTTGGTCCTCATGCTCCATACACATGTTCAAAGGAGCTCTTGTCAGAGGTACATGATATGGCAAAGGAGTACGATGTTCCAATACACATACACATGAATGAAACATTGGATGAAGTGAAAATGGTAAATGAAAAAACCAAAATGAGACCATTTGAATACCTAAATTCATTTGGATTTTTCAATGACGTAAATGTTATAGCAGCTCATTGTGTTCATCTTTCAGACAGTGAGATCAATATTATCAAAGAAAAAAACATCACAGTTTCCCATAATCCGATAAGTAACTTAAAACTGGCTTCAGGTGTTGCTCCAATTCCAAAACTTTTGGATAATGGGATAAATATAACTCTTGGAACAGACGGTTGTGGAAGTAATAACAATTTGAACCTATTTGAAGAAATAAAGTCCTGTGCTTTGATACATAAGGGAGTAAATTTAAACCCGACTGTTGTAAATGCAAAGGAGGCATTTGACTTTGCTACAAAGAATGGGGCAAGAGCTCTAGGTTTAAATACTGGAGAATTAAAAGAAGGTTATTTGGCTGATTTGGCAATTATTGATTTAAACAAACCATTCTTAATTCCAAAAGAGAATATATATTCTCATTTAGTTTATTCCTTCAACGGAAATGTAGATACCGTAATAATCGACGGTAATATAGTAATGAACGATGGAAAGATGGTAAACGTTGATGAAGAGAAAGTCTATGAAATGGCCGAAAAGGCATACTACGATCTAATTAATTAATAATTAATATTAATTATTTTAAATTATTTTTTAAAAAATCTTTGAATTCATTCTCTATGTTATCAGTATTTGTTCGGGATTCGCCGTCTTTTAATTTGTGTTTAAACTCTTTTAAAAAGGTTTTTCTAAGTTCTAAAACTTTTTTGATCTGTTTGTTGTCAAGCGTGTTGTTATTTTTTATAAAATTTCCGACTATATTTCTCGTTATTCTATCGACGTTATTTATAAGGTCTTTTTCATTTTCCTTTTCTTTATCTTTTTCTTTATCATTGTATTTTTCATGTTTTCTTTCCTTTTTCCCTTCTTTAATTTCCTGGATTATTCTATCCACTATCCCATCGTAGTCGATTTTCTTGGTGGTATCTATTGTTATATCTGGCTTATCCCACTTATATTTTGATCCAGGAAGGTCAAATTTATTAAACATGTTTGTTATAACCTCATTTGGGATCTTCTGCCCTCTTTCGATGTTTCTCTTTATCAATACCTCAAGTGGGGCATGAAGATATATCATAAAATGGGAATCATCTTTGGCTAGGTTTATTAGATCCCTTCTCTTTGAGTTGTAGTAGTTGGTATCATCCACTATTACAACATATTTTTTTAGGGCCTGATCTATAAGGTAATAGGTTGAATCTTTTATAAAGTCTTCATATTTTTCATTCCAAACAGGAAAACTCTCTCTTATCAGGTCTGTTCCCAATATTATATTGTCAATTCCCTTTTCAGCCAATTTTTTAGATAGTATTTTTGAAAATGTCGATTTTCCAACAGATGGAAGTCCTACTAATATTATTAGCATATATACCACAGTTTAAGTTTTTAGTAAGCTAATAGCTTAACTTATTTCATTCATACTTATTTATAGTCATTCTGCGAACTTGACACTTACAGTATTATTTAAAAATTAAAATTTATAAGTCTCAATAAATCTTCGATCTGTCTCGAATTCAGTACGATTTTAATTTAAACTTAAAAAATTTTAAATGATGTATAATGATGTATATTGCAGAACGACTATGGTGCATGTCATTTATAGTATAATGGTATATTATCGATATAATTGTGATTATTATTTGGTGGAAAAATGGATATGTTAGAAATGGCAATAAAAATGACTGAAAGTATAGAAAAGGGTGTAAAACCTTTAATAGGATGGGAGAAATCAGATGAAGTTGTAAAAATAGGGGCAGATGGAACGCCTACCAAAAGGATAGATCTTATTGCAGAGAATATAGCTATAAACTTTCTTGAGAAATATGGTGGGGCCATACTTATAAGTGAAGAAATCGGGATGAAAAAAATCGGTAACAATGAGCCAGAATATATTGTGGTTTTAGATCCAATTGATGGTACCTACAATGCATTGAACGATATTCCGATATATTCGGTTTCTGTGGCCATGGGGAAAATAAAAAGTGAAAATTTGGAGAAGTATAAGAATTACGATGAATTGTTAAACAATTCTACTTTAAGTGATTTAGAGGTTGGAGTTGTAAAGAACATAGCTACAGGAGATATTTACTATGCTCAGAATGGAAAAGGAGCATATATTTTGAAAAATGGAGAAAAGCAGGAGAAACAAATTAGAGTTTCAGAAACCAAAAATTTAAAGGATTCCTCTGTGGGTGTTTTTTCATACGGACTTTCGCCCAATACTTTAGCTTTTATAAAAGATAGAAAAGTTAGAAGGATAAGGCTTTTTGGGTCAATAGCTTTAGAAATGAGCTATGTTGCAAGGGGGGCATTGGATGCATTTATAAATGTAAATGAAACCACGAGGCTTTGCGATATTGCGGCAGGTTATATCATTATTAAAGAAGCAGGGGGCAAAATAACCAACAAAGATGGGAAGCCGATAAATCTAAAATTGAATGTAAATGAAAAAACATCCTTAATAAGTTCAAATGAAATACTTCATAAAAAACTCGTTGGAATATTTGGAAATAAATGGATTATAAAACCTACCAATTTTGGAATCATTTCAAGACTGGATAAGGAAGAGGCTGTTGAGCTCGTTATTGATGTTATTAAGTATTTAAATTCTAAAAATATTCGATATTCATTGGATAAAGGAATATATAATGTATTAAAAAATAAGTTAAAACTAATGGATAAGGATATTTTTGATTCAATAATACCTTCAAACTGTGATCTAATAGAAAATATTGATGATATATCCCACATGATATCAATTGGGGGGGATGGTACTGTATTAAGAGCTTCAAAGATTACAAACGGTAATGAAATCCCCATATTATGTATAAACATGGGGACTGTCGGGTTTTTAACTGAATTTAGTAAAGAGGATGTCTTTAAAGCTATTGATGAAGTTATAAATGGAAACTACGAAATTGAAAAAAGAACAAAATTAATGGGATTCATTAGATTCAAAGATGGATCTCAAAAGATACTCCCTGATGCCTTAAACGAAGTTGTTGTAACTACCAAAAATCCTGCTAAAATGCTTCACTTTGAGGTATATGTTAATGGAAACTTTGTAGAGGATGTAAGAGCAGACGGTATAATAATCTCAACACCAAACGGTTCAACGGCATATTCTTTAAGTGCTGGAGGACCAATTGTAGAACCTTTAGTTGATGGATTTATTATAGTGCCAATATGTCCATTTAAGCTCTCTTCTCGTCCTATAGTAGTTGATGGAAATTCAGAAATTAAAATAAAAATCTTAAAAAAATCCACACTTGTTGTTGTAGATGGGGATGTTGAAGAAATAGCTAGAATGGGGGATGAATTAATCCTGAGAAAATCTGACAATTATGCCTACTTTGTGAAAGGATCCAATTTTTACAGCAAACTAAAAAAACTTGGTTTAATGGAGTAGATTTAATGGAGTAGAGAAATTAGGACAATGTAGTTATTGTCCTTATACTACCTCCGCCGTCTCCAACTGGAACACTCTGCCCGTTCTTTCCACAGTAGCCAACGCTTAATTTAAACTCATCAGAAACTGCGTCCACATGGTGGAGTATATCCAATATTTCACCACTTAAACCTGCATCTCTTAATGGGGTTGTTAATTCACCGTTTTCAATTAAAAACGCTTCAACCGAGTTAAACTGGAAAAGTCCTTTTCCAGTATCTACCTGTCCTCCCCTTGAACCTTTTAAAAATATTCCGTCTTTGGTGTCCTGCAGGAGCTCTTCAAACTTCCAATCTCCTGGTTTAATATATGTGTTACTCATTCTTACGATAGGTTTGCTCAGCCCTTCAGCTCTTGCATTTCCTGTAACATCCATGTCAAGTCTTCCTGCTGTTTCTCTTGTATGCATGTAGCTTTTTAAAATTCCTTTATCTATTAATACGGTTTCCCTACCTTTAACCCCTTCACTATCGTATTTGTAATATCCAAAAGATTTATCTACAAGTGGATTATCGATTACAGTTACGTACTCGCTTCCAACAGCTTCTCCAAGTTTATCTTTAAAGACACTGTCGTTTTGTAATACTAAATCAGCTTCTGAAGCATGTCCAACTGCTTCATGAATAAATACTCCTGCAAGTTCTGGATCTAAGATAACTTTGAATTTTCCTTTAGGGCATGGTTTAGCACTTAAAAGTCTTAGAGCTCTTTCTTTTGTAACTCTTGATAGTTCTTCAATGTTTCCGTTTTTTATAACTTCAAATCCATCTCCACCAACTCTTTCAGATGCAAATTGAAGTGTTCCATCTTTTGCAACTGCAGTGAATCGCATTAAAGTTTTCATGCCTTCTTTTTCTATTCTCGTTCCCTCACTACTCATAAACATTGAATAACCAACGCCGTCAGAATAGGAAACTGAAGTACTTACTATTTTGTCTCCTTGCATTGTTTCGTGTGCTAAATTAAGGTAGCTCTTTTTTTCTTCAATATCGATATCCTCGGGATTTATTTTGCCTGTTGATTTAACAACATCCACAACGGTGTTGACATCCTTTAAAACCACGGTTTTTTTAGTATTTTCATTTGAAATTTTGGCTATCTTGTATGCCTTGTTTATCAACTGTTCGATTTCATCCGAGGTAACCTTGTTTGAAGTGGCAAATCCCCACCCATTTTCTTTGAGTACTCTCACACCTACTCCAGAGCTCATGCCTGAAGAGATTTCTTCAATATTTCCATCTTTTAAAATAATGTGGCTAGATTCTCCAGAAATTATCCTAATGTCTGCATAGGTGCCGAGCTCTAATAATCTTTCTAATTTTTCAATACTTATGTCCATATTGTCTATTGTCATTGTTTCACCTGAAATAAATATAAAAGTTAGATTATTTATTAAATACAATGGTTTTTATTTCGGTCATTTCCTCAACGGCGTATTTTATTCCTTCCCTTCCTAAACCGCTTTTCTTAATTCCTCCAAATGGCATATTATCCCTTCTAAATGTCGGGCTATTGTTTATCATTACACCACCGTACTCTAAACTATCTGCCAACTTTAGAGCTCTATTTATATCGTTGGTAAATACTCCAGCCTGTAACCCATACTCTGTGTTATTTGCTATTTCTATAGCTTCATTTTCATCTTTAACCTTAATAATCGGTAAAACTGGTCCAAATACTTCAACTTTTGAAAGTATGTTGTCTTCATTAACTTCCATTACTGTAGGATAGATTATCGAGTTATTTCGTTCTCCACCAAATAAAAGTTTTCCCCCTTCCTCAATTGACTGATTTATTAGGTTTTCAACTCTCTCAGCACTTTCCAATGTTATCAAAGGTCCCACATCAGTGGTCCTGTCCAGCGGATTTCCTACATTAAGTTTTTTTGTTTCAGCTATAACCTGGTCTATAAACTGATCTGCAATTTCCTCCTCTACCAGTACTTTTCCAACTGAAATACACACCTGACCTGCATTTAAGAATTTACTTTTGACGGCAGCTTTTGCGGCTTCTTCAATGTTAGAATCTTTTAAAACTATCATTGGATTATTTCCTCCCAACTCCAAAGATACCTTTTTAATTCCTGCATTTTTGGTTATTAATTCACCTACCTCAACACTTCCAGTAAATGAAACCATGTTTATTTTTTCATTTTTCGATATTTCATCCCCTACAACTGGCCCCTCACCAGTAGTTAAATTAAAAACCCCCAATGGAATTTTCATTTTTTTCAATACTTTCTCAATTACTTTTGTTAACTCTATGGCAGCCATTGGAGCTTTTGAGGATGGATGTAAAACTATCGAATTTCCAGTGGCAAATGCAGGCCCCACTTTGTGGGTAATTAAATTTAATGGAAAGTTAAAAGGCGTTATAGCTCCGACTACTCCCACAGGTTCCCTTTTAGTTAAAATAATTCCTTCTTCAAATGGTATTGTTTCCCCTCTTAGCTCTTTGGCATAAAATGCAGAAAGCCTAAATGTGGTTAATGTCCGATCAACCTCTATTATGGATTGTTTTATAGGTTTCCCAACATCTAACGATATCGTTCTTGCAAATTTTTCTTTATTTTCGCTTATTTCCTTTGCAATGTTCATTAGTAGGTTGTATCTTTTTGAAGGGGATAAATTTTTCATAAATTCCTTATGTTCGTTAGCCACTTCAATGGCGTATTTGACCTCATCCCTACTTAATGAAGTTATTTTACCTATTGTTTCGTAAGTGTATGGATTAAAAACCTCTAAATCTTCTCTGATAACCCATTCTCCATTTATAAACATAATCTCACCCGTCAAAAATAATTAAAAATAATCCATCCACACTTTCTTAAGTGCGTATGTAATTAAATTGTCAATCAATTATATGTATTATATCTTTAAGTTTTTTTATATAAATGTATTTTAGCCTGTTACATTATGGAAATCCTTTGTTATCTTATTTTATTGGATATCGGCTTGTTAATGGTCTTTTTAACTAGATACTGGTTTTGAATATCCTCTATTTTATAGTTATTTTAAATATTCAAATATTAGACTTTGGTGATTGCGATCTTGATATTTCTATTCTTAATCAATTGGTAATTTATAAAAAAAGTAATAATTAAATAATATCCTATTCTTTCAAATGTTTTAAAATATGTCCTGTTTCTTTTTTAATAATTTCAATTCCTGTTTTACATGCATTTAATGATCCAGGTAGTGAATATATTATTTTGTTTCTATATATTCCTGCAGAAGCTCTTGAAAGTATGGTTGAAAACCCAACTTCTTCGTAGCTCAACTTGTGGAAAACTATCTTAAAACCATCCAGTTCTTTTTCAAATATTTCCTTTAGAACTTCCGGAGTGTTGTCTCTTTTTGAAAGTCCAGTCCCCCCTGTTATTACAATGCAATCCACATCAAAAAAATCTATCAAATGATTTATCAAACCTTTTAACATTTCTTTGTTGTCGGGAATTAAAGCGTGAAAAACTGCATTTAATTCATTTTTTAAAAATTCCCCAGATTTATCATCTGTATTTTTATCCCCTGAAATAAATTTGTTAAATCTACTGTCGCTTACAGTTATTACTCCATATTTGACATTTTCAAGACCTTTATGCATAATTTCACCAAATTCTGACTGTTATTTATTACTCTCAAGATATTCTTTTAGCGCAGCTCTTACTTCCCCTACAGTGTACCCCATTTCAAGTGCGAGATTATCTTTTTTATTCAGTATTTCCATTAAATGAGCCACCCTAGGCAGTCTTAAGTTTGCCTTTCTTATCAACTGTGTATCGCCGAATACTTCTCTTGGAGTTCCGCTGCCCAATATTTTTCCCTTGTTAATGAGATACATATAATCTGCATAAACTGGGACTAAATCAACATCATGTGTTGATATAATAATAGTTATGCCCTTTTTATTTAATTCATATAGTAATTTCATAATGTGGGAAGCTCCGAGTGGATCCAATCCTGCAGTAGGTTCATCAAGGACTATGATTTCAGGTTCCATTGCTAAAATACCTGCTATTGCCACCCTCTTTTTCTGCCCTCCACTTAAATGATGAGGGGGCCTATCTTCAAAACCCTCCATTCCAACGGCTTTTAATGCATCGTTTACTCTTTTTTCTATTTCATCTTCGGGCAATCCTAAATTTAACGGTCCAAAGGCAACATCCTGTTTTACAGTTGGTGCAAAAAGCTGATCATCAGGGTTTTGAAATACTATTCCAACAGTTTTTCTAACATCGATTAAAGATTTGCTGTCATATTTTATTGGTTTTCCCTTAACCAAAACTTGACCTTTTGTAGGTTTTATAATTCCGTTGAAATGAAGAAATAATGTTGATTTTCCCGCCCCATTGGGCCCTAACATGGCCACCATTTCTCCTTTGTTGACTTTGAAATTTATCCCATTTAATGCTGGGGTTCCATCAGGATAGGTATAATGCAATTCTTTGGTTTCCAATATGATCATAAAACCACCAATATTTATTTCTAAAAACTCCTTGATTTGTTAGGTGTTGTATAAAATAATAAATTTTATGATACTCATAATACAGAAACATAATATAAAAAAATGATTAATACTAAATTAAATTTAAATAAAATAATAGTAATGATTCTATATTTTAATGGAATATTGTAATGTAATTAAAAATAATTCAAAAAACCCTATTAATATTAAATCTTTAGCATTAGGGCCCGCCATATTTCCAAATAATCTAAAATTACCATTGTATCCTCTTGAATTCATAGTGGTGTATAGGATTTCGCCCTTATCCCAGGTTTTTATAAAAAGGCTCCCTGCTAAAACTCCCAATGATTTGTACGTATTTTTTAAGCTCGAATATCCCAACCTAGTTTTTTGGGCATTTTCTATTTTTATGAGCTCGTTAAGTAGTACGAATATGTACCGGTACATCATCATAGAGATTTCCAGTACACTTTCAGGTATTTTAATTTCTTTTAATACATAAAAAAGCTCAGTGAAAGGTGTAGTTAACGCTAAAAACAAAGTACATGCTACTCCGCCAACCATTCTCCAAAAGAGCAGCATTCCTAAATCAAATCCATCTTTAAAGGCGATTATTTTAAATCCAAGAACATTAAATGAAAACCAAGGTTCATATCCGAACATAAATATCATTAGTGGCAGAGTTAAAGCACCAAAGCAAACAGGAATTAGTAAGAGCTTCATATAGACGTTTCTTGGAACTTCTGCCTTAAATAATGTTAAATAGAGCATAATGGCCGTTACAATTATTGGAACAACTATGGATTTTGACAATACACAAACTAACAATGTAGAAAGGGAGAAAAAAACTTTCAATTTAGGGTTTATCTCCCTTAACTTATTGTAGTGGGCTATACTGTCAATCAACATGTTTTGAACCATAATATCACTTTTAAAAGTTAAAAATAAAGGTTAATTGGAAACAACTTCTCTTTTTGCTTTATTGTATCCTGCAAAGTATCCAATAATTATTGCACCTATTGCAGCCTGTAATGCAAACAATAAACTTTCAATTTCACCACTTGGAGGTTCCCATATTGGACTGAACCATGGTTCATAGTTTGGGTTTAACTCTGTGATTGCATCTTCTGCAGCACCATCTGCTCCCCCAAAATATCCTTCATCTTCTCCAAGGCCCGAGTACATAACCAGTGGTGCAATTGTAAGGATGATAACACCGATAATCATCAATATGTGTTTTGTTTCCATTATTCGGCACCTCCTTCTGGCGTGATAGAGACACTTACTTCACTTTCATCAATAACTCCTAACTTCAGTAAAATATCAGGTCTAAGTTTTTTAATATAATCCCAGAATAATGCAGTTAATAGACCTTCTGCTATCGCCAAAGGAATCTGAGTTAGTGCAAATATTGAACCAAATGTTGCCAATGAGGTTGTGAAATCTGGTATTGGATATGCCAAAGCCAGTTGGAATGATGTTGTTACATAGGTGGCCCAATCTGCAAACATTGCTGCCAACATTACGACCCATGTTGAATTCATCTTTCCTTTTAAAGTTTTAAATACTAAGTATCCAACAAAAGGACCAACAATACCCATTGAGAAAATATTTGCCCCAAGAGTGGTTAATCCACCATGGGCTAACAATATTGCCTGAAACAATAATACAATAGTTGCCATAACTGCCGCAACTGCCGGACCAAATAAAATTGCACCAAATCCGTTTCCGCAAGGATGGGAACAGCTTCCTGTTACTGATGGTAATTTTAAAGAACTTAAAACAAACATGAATGCTCCTGCAACTGCCAACAATGGTTTAACTTCTGGTTTTTCTTTTATAATTTTGTTTAACTGAGATACACCATATAGAACCACAATACCCGATAGTACAAACCAAATTCCTGCCCACATTGGTGGTAGAAATCCCTCCATTATGTGCATGTTATCACCTAACTAAAGATAACTTAAATTAATTATACTTGACTTGTATTATATCTTATATATAAACTTAACTATTTTTTATCATTATTAAAAATTCCTTTAATAATGGGCATATATACACCATGCACTCACTATTTTTTATAACTTTTAAAAGATTGAAATTTATTTATACGATTAAACCATTTAATGTGAGACCATGAAGTTGGCAAAATACTATAATACCTTGGCAAAGGAATACGATGAAAAATACGATAAAACCAACTTAAAGTGGATGAGGAAAATAGAGGATTTGGTAATAAATGACGAGATTAGAAAAGAATTTCTTGTTTTAGATATAGGATGCGGAACTGGCGAGCAGTTGAAGAAATTAAAAAATAACCACTCCATTGGTCTCGATATTTCACTGGAAATGGCAAAAATAGCAGTTAAAAAAACAAATAAATTTGTTGTAGTTGGAAGTGCTGAAAACCTACCATTCAAAAATAGAACTTTCGACTGTGTTATATCCTTCTTTGGAGCTCTGAATCATGTAAATCTAAATCAGGCGTTAAAGGAAATAAAAAGAGTTTTAAAAGACGACGGTGTTTTGATATTCACAGTTGCAAACGCCTATGATTTAAAATGGATTTTTAAAAGTTTGAGAAGAAAAGGAATAAAAAAGACAAAAAAAGCACTAAAAAACAAGAAAGGAGAAATTGTAAAATTTATCGATGGAAAAAGGATAAAGGTCAAAACAAAATTTTATACATTAAACGATATTGAAAATGTATTAAAAAAGCATAATTTTGAGATAAAATATACTTTTGGAGCAAATATAACAAACTCTTTCGTTGATAAATTTATTTATAAAAGTTTCTTAAAGAACTTTGGCTCGTATATCGGTGTTGTTGCAAAGAAAAGAAAAAAAAGAAGAAAAAAATCAAATAAATAAATTATTCTTCATTTGTTATGTATCCCTTAACGGCACTCTTTGCAGCAATGGCCGGGGATGATAAATAAATTTCAGCATTTTTATTGCCCATTCTTCCTTTAAAGTTTCTGTTCGTCGTTGCTAGACAAACCTCTCCATCTGCTAAAACACCTTGGTGAGCTCCTAAGCATGGACCACATCCTGGTGTGCATATGAGAGCTCCTGCGTCAACAAAGATATCTATAAGTCCTTCCTCCAATGCCTTTTTAAATACATTCTTGGATGCAGGAATTACAATCAATCGAGTATCTCTGTGAACCTTTTTTCCCTTCAAATATTTTGCAGCAATTCTTAAATCGCTTAATCTTCCATTTGTACAGGAACCTATAAACACCTGGTCAATAGGGGTTCCTTCAACCTCAGAAACCCCTTTAACATTATCTGGACGGTGTGGACAGGCTATCTGTTCTTCCATGTCGGTAATATCCAAATCGATAAATTTATAGTATGTTTCTTCTTTTTCGTTTATTTTTATCTGGTTTTTCTTTAAATTTAAGATTTCTTTTTCGCTTACCCCTACCGTCCTAAGGTATTCGTAGGTTATTTCATCTGCTTCTATAAGTCCTGCTTTACCGCCCATTTCAATAGCCATGTTGCTTAGAACCATCCTATCGTCCATATCCAAATTCCTGATGGCTTCACCACCGTATTCAAGAGCCATGTACGTAGCTCCCCTTCTTCCAACCTCTTTACAAATTCTTAAAATAATGTCCTTTCCAGTAATTTTTGGATTTGTTCCATTTACATTTACTCTGATTGTTTCAGGAACTTTCATCCAGGTTTTCCCTGTGGCGTAGATATAACCCATATCGGTGGCCCCGAATCCAGTAGCAAATGCACCAAATGCTCCGTAAGTACACGTATGGCTGTCTCCACCTGCTATAATCATGTTTGGCTTTACATGCCCATTTTCAGGTAAAAGTTGGTGGCAAATTCCCTCTCCATCGAGATAGTAATGTTTTATTTTTTGTTCCTTTATAAATTCCCTTGTTATCTTTTGCATGTTTGCAGCTTTTGAAGTGTTTGCTGGAATGTTGTGGTCAAATACAATCACTATTTTTTCATTGTCCCAAACTTTGTCTGAGATTTGCTTAAACGCTTTTGCTGTTAGAGGTGTGGTACCATCATGAGTCATCGCTAGATCTACACTTACTTCAATTGTATCTCCTGGATAAACTTTTTTTCCCACTTTTCTTGAGATTATTTCCTCTGCGAGTGTCATAAATATCTCACCAACAAGTTTAAATAAATAGTTCCAACCTGAAAAATATGTTTTAACACTACGCGTGTTTTGTTTTGAAACCGTTTTATTAAGTGTATGGACTTTTGTGTAAGAATTATAGTGAATGTTTTTTCTGTAAAAATGTAATATGAATGGTCATAAAAAAGGAATATGTGGTTGTTTGTGGAAACTTTTGTATTATTTATTATATTCCTTTAATGAATTTATTTCCTTTTAAATTCCAATAACGAATAAACTCTTAGGATATAAACAACGCAGACCATATATAGTTTGACTATTAAATATGGTTGTTTGATATTATTTGTTACTTTCGTCAAATGACCTGTTATCAAATGACGAAAATTTATTTTCATCCATACTATAAAATTTTTATGAAATATTTATAAAAAGATAAAATTAGTACAGATATGAACAACTGTTATTTAACTTATTTGGATTAATCTCTGCTAAAATACATCCATCCTTAAAGATTCTTATTATTCCACCACTTTCAGATACTGTAATAGCTATTGCGTCAGTGTATTTTGAAATGGCTGCAGCCGCATAGTGTCTTGCACCTAGTCCAAGTGGTAAATTTAAATTACCTCCTGTACATTCAATGTACCTACCTGCAGCCTTTACTTCACCTTTTTCGGTAATTATAAATGCCCCGTCTATCGTTGAAAGTTCTTTTATGGTTCCTTTAACTTTTTTATCGAAAATTATTCCATTGTGTCCTTCAAATGGGTTTAATATTAATTGACTGGACATTTTTAGAACTTTTTCAGTATCGCCTATTACAAATATGGCCCCTACAGATTTTCCTTCCCTACCTTCTACAGCAAGTTCCATGCTGATGTTTAAAACTTCATTGATAACTTTCCCCTTTGTTTTTTCAATAGTATTTATAAATTCATAAAACTTAAGAATTGGCGGGTATTCATTTACATTAACAACTGCTATTGTATCAGTTCCTCCAGGTATTCCTGGAGTACCCAATATTGAGACTATTGTGTCCCCTAGTTCTACAAGATTATTTTCAAAGAGTTTTGTGACAGCTTGTTTTATCATTGAGCATCTATCTTCATTTCTATAATTCATTTGAAGTGGAATTATCTTTTCACAGTTTAATTTAAAGAAAGTCTCTTCATTTGGGGTAGCAACTATAATTTTTGGGCCTTTGATCTTTTTGCGCTGTTCGCTGTATTTTGGATCTTTTAGGAATGAATTAAAGTAATAATCCTTGAAAATCTCGTAAGTCATTCCAGTTTCTGTAAATATTAGGAATATATCGGCATCAATGTCAATAGCTAAGTTGAATCCATGCTTCATTAGTGATTTTATTTTATCCATTATGACACCAAGTTAAATTTTTACCATGGATGAAGCGAAGTATGGGTTGGCTACACAGTGCTGATGAGCATAACCTCCAAGAATATTTCCATCTTTGGTGATAATTCCATCCATACCGTTAATTATGCCCTTTCCCCTATTTATTTTATATGCAAAATCTTTTTCATTAATGTTTATTAGCTTTGAATAATGGAATTCATGAGCTCTGAATTCATATCCTTTTTTACCAATTGGACAATCCCTTGTAAAAGTTCCCTTAACATAGCTCAAACCTTGAACATTTTTGGTCATAATGGCATCGCAGTTTATCAGCTTTAACATTTCAACGCCGTTTATTGAGTTTGTAAGGTACATTAAACCTCCACATTCACCATAGATTTTTCCATCAAAGTTTCTTATGGATTCCAACATTGATTTGTTATTACTTAATTTCTGTGGGAATATTTCAGGATAGCCTCCTCCAAGGTACAGAATATCACAGTTTGGGATTTCTTCATCATTTAGTGGGCTAAAAAATTCTATTTTTGCCCCATTTTCACATAGTGCATCGAAATTATCCCAATAGTAAAAATTAAACGCTTCATCGTATGCCACGCCAATTTTACATTTGTTTTTGTTTACTTCCCATAGTGTTTGGTCTTTATTTTTATAATCCACGTCGTAATCAAAGCTTTCATCGCTTATTTCTACGATTTTATCTAAATCTAAATTTTCTTCAACTATATCGCTCCAAACTTCTATATTTTTACTAATTTCTGATCTGTTTTCAGGTGTTGGTATCAAACCTAAATGCCTCTGAGATACTGTTAGCTTTTCATCCCTTGGTATTGCACCTACTATCTCTATATCGGGCACATAGTAATTTACAGCATCCTTTAACTTTTTTAAATGATGTTCTCCTCTGATTTTATTGAATATAACACCTTTGATGTTTACATCCTTATCAAAAATCTTAAATCCTTTTATTATGGCGGCTGCACTTCTTGTTAAGCTCCTTGCATCTATTATTAGTATTACTGGGGCGTTTAGGGCTTTTGCAACAGATGCAGTACTTCCCACATCATCATACGGGGAGATACCTTCATAAAGTCCCCTAACACCCTCAATTATACTTATGTCTTTTTCTTTTGAATGTCTTTTAAAAATAGATCTTATTTGCTGAGCTCCCATAAAAAATGAATCTAAATTTCTTGATTTATTCCCTGTGGCCATTGTATGGTATGTTGGATCTATATAATCTGGACCTATTTTATACGGCTGCACTTTATATTTTTTTGAAAGTGCCTTCATTATTCCTGTTGATATAGTGGTTTTTCCCACCATTGATGAACTTCCTGCAATAACTACTCTTTTCATACTATCACGAACGAAGTGAGTGAGCTACGAAACCTATCGGTTTCGTTCAGTCACTTAATTTTTAATATGTAATGATGATATTTAATATAAAAACTATAAAAATGTGTCTTAATAATTTTATATACAAAGATAGTCTTAAAACATTTGTTAAATATTTTCAGATAGTTATTAATTAGCTAAGGATAAAGGGGTATTATGATTATAACTTTAACTTCGGATTTTGGTAATGAAGGCTATGTTGGTGCAATGAAAGGTAGGATTCTATCAATAGCCAAAAATGTTTCTATTGTAGATATAACACATAATGTAAAACCTTTTAATATCTATCACGGGGCATACGTTCTTTTAACGTCAATTCCTTATTTTCCACCGTCTATTCATGTTGCAGTTGTGGATCCAACTGTAGGAAGCGAGAGAAATTCAATAGTTGTAATTACAAGGGATAATCACTATTTGATAGGTCCTGATAATGGTTTGTTTACCTATTTAGTTGAAAGAATGGGTGTAAAAAAGATAATTAAAATCGATGAGGATAGATACAATCCCTCTTCAACATTTCATGGAAGGGATATTTATTCGGTTGTAGCCGCTGAAATAGCTTCTGGAAGTGAGATAAAAGGTACTGAAATTGAGTCCATTGTAAAACTCAATCCTGAACCTTGTGTAATTCATATAGATGTGTTTGGGAATATAATTACAAACATTAGAAAAGAAGATATCGATTTCAACTACGGGGACAATATAAGAATAAAAATAAAATATG
Source organism: Methanothermococcus thermolithotrophicus DSM 2095 (assembly GCF_000376965.1). Lineage (NCBI taxonomy): Archaea > Methanobacteriati > Methanobacteriota > Methanococci > Methanococcales > Methanococcaceae > Methanothermococcus > Methanothermococcus thermolithotrophicus. The sequence continues at coordinate 40,519 of NZ_AQXV01000054.1, forward strand.
CTAGGAAAAATAAGGAAAAAATTATAGATTGTAAATTTGTTAAATCCTACTATGAAAAAGAAGAAGGGTTTTTAGCCCTTATAAATAGCGAAGGTTTTCTGGAGATAGCTCTGTTTATGGATAGTGCTGCAGAGACTCTTGAAGTGGGTTATTTGGATAGGATTGAAATCCTGTAGGTTTTAAGTATTTAGGGGGATAATTTGAATTTTGATAAATTTAGAAGTATATTTAAAAAATTCTTAGAGCTCGGTACTTTAAAAAAGTTTTTTATTACATACTTTGCCTGTTGGGGCGGGTTCTTATCTACTATAGTAGTTGGAAAATTTTTAAATTCTTTCTTCACTGTGGAAAAAGCAGGAGCTGTAGCGGATGCAAAGTTTGAAGCAATATCTACAGTAGTGGCTTCTAAAGTGGGCTTTAACTACTATTCGGCAGTTTTTTCATACTTCATAAATAACTCTTTGGCTTGCATTTCAATAATTTTAGCATTTATTTTGGTTTCATACCTTTACAAAAAAGAAATATCCTCTGGAAAATCCACAATTAGGGAATATTTGAATTCACTTATAATATTTTACCTACTGGTAATAATAAATCCATTAACTGGTATTTTAGGCGTGGATTTAAATTTTAGTGATTTGGGAGTATTAATTCCCCATGGCATCTTTGAATTTGCAGGACTTGCATTCTCAATAGTTCTTGGTTTGGAGTATGCGATCTATAATTTGCCATTAGATGAAACGAAAAAATATGGAGCTCCGCAATTTCCATATAGTATTAAATTTTTGGTTAAGGTTTTCGGAGCTCTTGCACTTATAAGCATAGCTGCAATCATAGAACCTTTGGATTGGGCAATTTATACCTATGCAAAAAATAATGGAATGCCTGTATTAGAAACAATAATTATGGCATATGGGAATTTAATTTCTCATTTTTTAGGTAAAATTATTTAATAGGTTTTTAAGAAAACTTAACTTTCATTGTTAAATTTTTCAATAAACTCTTTTAGGTCTTTTAATTTCTCATCAATGTCATCCTGAATATTTTTTGCTATAATATATGCTAATCCAGCTTTATCTGCATTTTTAATTGTGTATTTTTTACCGCCATTTGTATTGTTTTTATTGTTATCGAGCTCTTTAATTTCATATTTCCCTTCTGAACTATTTAAATATTCCTTTAATTCATTTATTAAGCTATCTGGCGTACTATTTACGTTTAGCTGTATATCGTATGATTTTCCATTACCCCTAATGTTAATTTTGCCCCATTATTTCCGCTTTTACTTTGCTCAGTAATGGTAATCTCATACTCGTCTTCTAAATATTCTATTATCTTTTTCCCTTCAATTTCACAATCTCTAAACTTATTTATCATAAAATCTGTCCAATCATGTTCTTCACATTTATAAATTGGGAGTCCGGCATTAAAATTACATGTATTGTATGTATCCCCATCACAAACTATTCCAAATGGTATTTTTAGTGAATTCATAATTTCCATATAATTGTTAAAACCTTTTTTCCCATTAACGTCAATAATTTCTATATTATTATCTTCCAACGAATAACCAATTTTTCTAGCAAGTATCGGGAATGATAAGAGCTCAGATAGTCCCTCCATCAACAAAACACCATCTGCAAAAAGAGCTCGAATTAACCGCTCATTACTTTCAAATATTTTATTAAATTTTTTTTCAAAAATTTTATCATAAATATTTATTGCTTGTGTAGTTCCACTTTCTTTATAAAATCTAAATGTATTACTTAATAATTCGATATCTACAAAATAAGGAGAGTGTGTTATTATTATAACTTGGTTGTTTCCATTCCTTTCTAACTTTTTGAACTCCTTTAATAATTTTTTCTGATAAATAGGATGTAGATGAAGTGCTGGTTCATCCAATAGAATAACTTTTCCTTCTGCACCAATAACAACCGATAAGATGTTTAAAACTTCAAAAATTCCAGAGCCTACTCTATCAATATATAATTGTTCACCATCTTTAAATATTATTTTAATTTTTGGAATATTGTTCTTATCATGAAAAATATCGAAAGTAATTTTTTCATTTTCAAATATTTCTTCAAACTTTCCTTTTATATGGTCATATTTCATATGGTTCGCAGGATTATCATAATTTTTTAAGTAATATAGATAATTAGCCAATTCCCTGCTATTTCCAAAATATTCTAAGACCATATCCTGTCGATAAGATTGATTTTCAGGATAACCTCTAACTTCTTCAAATTTTATAATTGCTTTATCAAAGAGTTTTAGTATAAAATTATGTAATGACAATCCAGGATTCGGACCAGTACTAATGTGATCAATGTTGAGATTAATATAATTACAAAGATATTCAAGTTTATACATTATTTTTTTATCATTACTTTTAGTTATTTTTGCGTTGCATAATTCTTTGAGTGAATGTAACAATAATACTAATTTATGATATTTGCTTGGATACTCATTCAACCAAATACTATATAGGCCCCTAGGATTGTTTTCAAAATTTGGAAAAATATCATTTGTTTTGATAATTAAGTTGTTATCACTAAATAATATATCTCTCTGACTTTGGTTATCGTTTATGATATAAAATACATCGCTATTGATATCTAATAACTTATTCACGATATTACTCAGGTCCTTTGAATAGTTATAGGGAATATTAACTGGGTATTTAATGAGGTATTGTTTTAGTTTATCTAAAATTTCTTTTTCAAATAATACATTCACGCCATCATTATCTAATAACTTAGTATTTTCATCAAGTCTTTCAAAGACCAATATGGACATCCCATATTTTTCAAATTCTTTCTTAATTGGTTCAACATATCGCTTTATTCTGCCTTCCAGTGGTATTTTACAATATGGTTGTGGAGGTTTGGCATATTCTCCATTATACTTCCAAATAATTTGGCATTCTAAAAATAAATCAACAATCTCATTTATGTTTGTAGGTCCACGTTCATATGCATTTTTTAAATAATCAGTCTGCATTGCAAAACATTCAATAAACTCCATCAGTAGATTTTTTTCATTTTCATCAAATTTAATATCTATTGTAACTTTTGCTGATTTATTTTCTTCATTATAAAGATAATTTTTAATTTCTTTACCTGTGTTTATTTTACCATTTATCACATCCTTCAAAAATTCAAAAACTCTAAATAGATTCGTTTTCCCTGCATTATTTGGTCCGACAATAACTGCAGTATTCCCCTTATTAAATTCAATCTTAAGTCCATCCTTATCATCATAAGAAAATAAATTTTTAACTTCAATTGAATTAATTTTCATAAAACCCCCTCTAATTGGCATATATCCTTAATTAACATTAAACTACCATTTTAATAATTTAAATATTTCAAAATATAAAAGTTTTGCATATCAATCAACATAAATCTAATTAAATAAAAATAAAAAAAAGAGAAAATTATTTTTTAATTCAGAGCTCAGGTTTTAAAATATGATAGTTGTATAATTTCCCCAGAACTCAGGGAACTATCTTAACTGTTTGACATGGTTTCAATTTCAATGTTTATGTTGTAAGTTTCTTTGTTTGGTGTTTTTATTTCCCAGGCTTGTGCGTAGTCAGGTTTTACTTCATCAACAAATGTTCCCCTAACTTCATTTCCTATATGTTTTAAAATATCGTCGCTGAACTCTATTCCTTCTAGTTTGATTTTTATCTTTTCGTTGATGTCAAGGTCCATGTCTTTTCTCATTGACTGTATTCTTCTTATTACTTCTCTCATGAGTCCTTCTTTTATTAACTCATCGCTCATGTCTATGTCTATGTACACACTTCCTTTTGAGAACTCGACACCTACTATATTCTCAGGAATATCTATTCTGAATTCAACATATTCTGGTTTTATTGTAAATCCATCTATCTCGAGCTCTCCTTCTTTTAGTTTTTCTTTTAGTTCTTTAGGATCAACAGAGTTTATTGCCTTTACAACTTTTGGAACATCACTTCTGAATACCTTTCCAAGTTCTTTGTAGTTTGGTTTTACGGTTACGTTTCCTTCAAATTCTTTCAATTCAATTTCTTTTACGTTTCCTTGTTCTTTTATGATATAACCGTATTTCTCAACAGTTTCCCTTATATTTTCAGGTAGTGTTATTTTAGCTATTGGGTACCTAAGTGTGTATTTGGCTTTATCCCTTCCACGGAGTATTGAATCTACTATTTCCCTAATTATACCTATGTCTTCTTCTAACTCTTTATTTATGAGCTCTTCATCTACTTCTATTTTATTCATAAAGAGACTTTCAGGCATTCCTTCGGTTTTTAAGTTCTGATATATCTCTTCGCTTATGTGCGGAGCTACTGGTCCCATTATTGTTATTAATTTCATCAATACATAGTACAGGGTTTGATATGCTGAAAGTTTATCTGTGTCGTTTCTTTCCTTCCAGGTTCTATCCCTTATCAATTTAATGTACCATCTACTTAAATCGTTTAATATGAAATCCCTAAGTTTCCATGTGTAGTCGTGTAAATGTGGAACTTCTAAAGCTTCAATTGCTTCTTTTGCAAGGGTATTTACCTTACTTATTATCCATTTATCTTCATCCCTTAGGTATTTGAAGTATTCTTCATTAGGAACAAACTCATCTAAAACCATATAGTTAACTGCAAATGCATAGGAATTCCAGAGAGTGTTAAACATGCTTCTAACTTCATCCATCTCTTTGTATGAGAATCTTAGGTCTTCCCAAGCCTTGTTTGCACTTAAGAGATAGAATCTTAATGGGTCTGCACCGTATTCTTTAACCACATCGTCTGGGTTTACAATATTCCCTAAACTCTTACTCATCTTGTTTCCATTTTCATCAAGGGTGAAACCATGCATCAAACACTTCTTGTATGGTATGTCGTTGAATACGAGCTCACTTAAAGCATGTTGTGAATAGAACCATTTTGTAACTTGGTCATGTCCTTCTGTAATGAATTCTGCTTTTTTAAGTTCCTTTGCATTTATTGAAGCATAAGGAGCTAAACCACTGTCGTACCACACGTCAAGAACGTCTGGAACTCTTTTCATTTCCCCTCCGCATGAACAGTTTAAAATTACCTTGTCCACTGTAGGTTTGTGAATATCGCTTAAATCGATGTCATCGTTTTTCATTTTTTCTTTTAACTCTTCCACGCTACCTATAACTTCATACTTTCCACATTCTTCACATACCCATATTGGAAGCGGTATTCCCCAGTACCTCTGTCTTGAAATATTCCAATCTCCAACAAATTTGACACCATTTAAGTACCTTGTTTCAACCCACTTTGGCACCCAATCTACAGTTTTACCGTGTTCCATGATATCTTCTTTTATTTTTGAGATTGATAGGAACCACTGTTCTGTAGCTCTAAACAGTAAAGGAGTTTTACATCTCCAGCAGTGAGGGTATGTGTGTTTTATTTTTCCAGCATTTACAAGGAGGTTTTTATTTTTTAGAGTTTCTATAACCTGGCTGTCCATGTCCTTTACAAACATGCCCTTCCAGATAGTTTCGGTGTACTTTCCTTCGTCATCTATTGGAGAGTATATTGGTGCACCGTGTTCTTTACCAATTTCAAAGTCTTCTTCACCAAATCCTGGAGCAGTATGGACTAAACCAGTACCTCCTTCCAATGTTACGTGTTCTCCAAGTACTACCTTATGAACATTTTCTAATTTTTCAAATTCTTGCTGTGTTTCATTTTCTTCCAGCAATGGGTGGACGTACTTTATTCCTTCTAATTCTGTTCCTTTAACTAATTTTGTGACTTTGTAGGATTTTATAGCATTCTGCTTTTGTGCCTGGTGCATCACACTTTCTACTAATTTTTCAGCAATAATCCATGTTTCTTTTTTATCTTCAAATTCAACTTCAACATATGCATAGTCGTACTCTGGATGAACTGCAACTAAGAGGTTTGATGGCAGTGTCCAAGGTGTTGTTGTCCAAATTATCAAGTATTCGTTGCCGTTTTCGTTATCATCGCTATTACTATCTTTAACTTTGAATTTTACATATACAGACGGGTCCAATACCTCTTTATATTCTCCCCTGACTTCGTGTTCAGCTAATGCAGTTTCACATCTAGGACACCAGTATCCAACCCTTAAATCTTTTGTAAGGAGCTCTTTTTCATGGGCTTTTTTAAGTGTCCACCAACCTATTTCCATGTACTCTTTTGTAATTGGCATATATGCGTTTTCCCAGTCTAGCCAAACACCGAGATTTTTAAACTGTTTTTCCATGACTTCCTTGTTTTTAAGTGCAAATTCTTTACATTTTTCGATAAACTCCATTGTACCGATTTTTGACTCAATATCTTTTTTTGATTTTATTTTAAATTCATTTTCAACCTTTACCTCGATAGGTAATCCATGCATGTCCCATCCAGCTTTATCTAAAACATTGTAGCCTTGCATTCTTTTAAATCTTAAAACAGTATCTTTTATTATTTTGTTCCATGCGGTTCCAAGGTGTATCGCACCAGAACAGTAAGGTGGTCCATCAACAAAATAATAATCTGGCCCCTGCTCGTTTAAGCTTTTTACATTTTGATAAACCTTATTTTCGTTCCAGAACTCTTTTATCTTTCTATCCAACTCTCTGAAATTTACAGTATCAACATGTTTCATTACGTCACCCCGTGTAAATAATAATATATCCTAAACCAAAATATTATGAAAATAAAATATAACATTCGGAGGAATTCTATTTGGTTTTATTTGCTATTTTTCTTTTTTTTAGCTTTTCCTGTTTTTCATTTTCTTCAGCAACTTCATTTTTACTCTTGTAGTAACCTTTTAATGTTGGCATCTTTGGAAAGTCATCCAGTAAATAGAAATAAGGTTCGTGCCTTTCGCTTATTATTACGATATGTGCCGGAGGGTGTATTTTTCTTATTCTATCTATTGCCTGTGGTGCATTTTCTTCTACCTTTACAATACAGGCTTTTTTACAAGGTTTTTTGATTTCTCCTACAATATGCCTTAAAATTTCGTCAGCAGCTTCTGGAACCATTATTCTTGGCTTTCCAGATATTGTTAATTTTGCATGCCTGTGGACATCAGCTAGAGCATTTTTAATTTTTTCATAGCTGTCTCCCCTTATCATTAGCAATACCATCCTTCTTTCACCGTGTTTAATTTTACTGTAATTAAAATGTTTTAATCTATTTATTTTTTACTTCCCACATGTTAAGATATTCTTTAAGTATGAATGGGAAATCCTTTGCATTAACAAATCTCAACCCTAACCTTTGAGCCCATTTTTCAATTCCTTCGTCACTTGCAACTACTGCTGCATCTAATTCCTTTGCAAGCAGAAGAACGTCTAAATCGGGGGCACTGTCTAAAGTGCCTGTCCTTAAGGCACCTCTATATTTATTTCTAAAACTATTTACTGATTTTGACAGTACCTCATTAATTACATCCTGCCTGTTTTTCTCATTTGCCTGTGAATATATGTAGGCCTCTGATGCAGTTTCATACATTGCACTTTCACTTATTCTCATACCTTTATTTATTCTTTCCCTTAAGTCACTAATGTATTCATAAAATATTTCAGCTGGGATTTTTATTTCATACCTATTTGGGGTTTTTTTCACAAGCCAGGTATCCACCTTTATCAATATTTCACGTGGACATTCTTCTCTCTGTAAGAATCCCACCAATTCATTATATACTGATTTGTATGGGATATGGCAGGAGATATCCAGATGAACCCTTGCTTTTGCTATTAGATCAAGGATAATCTCCGCTGATTCAGATATGGTTTTTGCTCCAAGGGATTTTCTAACTTCACTATCTGTAATTGCAGTTGTATCTAGACAGAATCTTTGCTTCTGCAAAATATCGCCTTTTGTTATTTTTTAACTCTTAAACAAGCATTTAATCATCTTTTTTCATTAAAACCTTTATTTCTGATGGATAGTTTTTAATGTATTCGGATATAACTTCTTTCTCTATCCGAGCTTCCAGTTTTGATATGATTCTCTCCTTGTAATTTTTCGAGAATCCATAAGGTATTGAATCTTTAAGTTCTTCTAAACTATTATATGGTCGGTTTTTTTCTATTTTTTCAGCTAAATTTTCGGGTAAATATTCTTTCAGCTCAAATTCATTAGCGGTTTCTATTATTCGGTCTTCAAACCTATTCAGTATAATGTTGGATATTCCTTCTTCATAATATTTTTTAAGAATTTTTAAGGTAGATTCTGGAAGCATATGTTTTATACTATCAAAATCTCCATTTAAGATACTTTCCCTGATTTTAGTCCCACTAATTCCTTCAATCCTTTTAATAAAAATAAACTTTGGATTCCAGTTTTTCAACTGTTCCCTTAATTTGTGGATTGTATATGACATTGAAGCAATGACGTAGTTGTCTATTTCTAACTTTTCTCCAAGAACTTCTTGAGTTTCAATGCAAGAAATCCTATACGGTTTTACCTTTATGTGGTAACCTTTGTTTATGCAATCTATAACTTTTTTCATAGTTTCTTCTTCAATATATCCCCTTGGTATTATGTCGCCACCTACACTGTAGAACATTTTTATCAGACACTGCATATACTGACCTGAACCCATTATTCCCATGGGGGGACCTTCCACTACGATATCAGCTCCCGCTTTTATGGCCATCTCTGCCCTTATGTGTCTGTTAATGAGGTATGGGATTCCTCTTCCACTTCTTTCAAGTGGTCCCGGAATTACACTGATGAAAACCCCTCCATGTTTTTTACCTATGTCTAAACAATATTTATGGCCCTTATGAAGTGGGTTGTATTCTGTGAAATCTACAACTACATTATCTGATTCCTTCTGTTCCTTGAGTTTTTCAACTATTTTCTGAAATTCTTTAAAACTGTTTTTGTTTTTATTCCCGCTTTTTGAGTTCCTTAATACCTCGTCCCTGTCTTTTAAGAAGTTTTTTAACATCTTTTTCTCGTTCATGAGTATCACTATGGATATTTTTCCCCATATGTAACTATTCGTTTTATTGGATTATATGACATATGCCTTGATTAAAATATGATTGTGTATTTTTTATACACTAATCAGTTAAGTTTATATACTATAAATGCATTTGTTATGTTGTCCCCAAGAAACAGGACGAATTAGAAGGAAGACGCGAGTTAAATGGGCCCATGGTCTAGTTGGCTATGACATCGCCCTTACAAGGCGAGGGTCGCCGGTTCGAATCCGGCTGGGCCCACCATTTTTATTTTAGACAGTAATATTTATAAATTTAAATATGTGATTAAATTTTTATTATTTTAAGTATTATTAATTTGCGAATTTTTGACTTTTGTACTACTTTGGCATCATGCTCAGCTCGGCAATGATGAAATTTTTGAAGAAATAATTTTAACAAAATAAGATAATAAAAATTATAATAAAATTTAAAATATTTTTATTGTGCAGTAGGTATTTGTTGCATTTGTTCCTGTTTTTCAATAGCTTTTAGTTTTTTTTCCAATTCTTTCTGCATTCTATTCATTTCAGCTGACGTTTTTGCTACCTGCTGTTTGATCATGTTTTCAGCATTTTCTAAATCTTCAACGCTCTTTCTAAATTCTTCAATAACTTCGTCAACATTCTTTTCAATAAAATTATCTGCCCCAATACCAACAATAACTTTTCCATTATCTGGTGCTTCAGCCTTTAAAAATGCTCCAGCACCCAATGGGATTAAAAGTTCTTTTGAAGTTTTTAATCCCTCCATTGATTCTATGGATTTTAATAGTTCCAGCTTCATTACTTCAATCTTTCCCATTTCTTCCTGAAGTTTTTTAATCTGTTCGCCGTACATTTCCAATGTCATTAACTCCTTCTGAATTTCCTCTTTATTCATTGTTTCACCATCAACATGTTTATTTGATCTATAATGATATACTTACGATAGTTATATATATTTATTTATCATTATTAATAATTAAAAATTATGTATAATAGGTAGAGAGTATGAGTCTATTTGGAGTTGTTGGTTATATTTTTGTATTATTAAAGGCCTTGGGAGAAGCTTGGCTTGACGTTGTAAAAAGGAGTATAACTGGAGAAATAGATCCAAAAATTGTTGAGATAGAAACAAACATAGAAAACCTTGTAGGGCAGGTCTTGCTAGCTTGTAGTATTACCTTAACTCCTGGAACCTTGACTATTGATTTAATCCCTGAAAAAGGAATTCTCAAAGTAGCTACAATAAGTCCAAGAAAAAGGGATGAAATAGTTCCTTTTGAGCCATATATAAAGAAGATTTTTAAGTAATGGCTTTGGAAAAGGGTCAATAACATATTTTCAATTTCACATCGACGCTTCTAAGTTTTCAAACCATTCTGGAGTTTTGAGTAGTTTATAACCACCTAATGGTCCTGGTTTGGTTTCAATAATAAAATCTAACTTTCTAAGGTCATTTATCCTATTATGCACTGCCACCCTACTATCTCTTTCAATGTACTTCTTTAGATATTCTCCTGAAACATATTCAGAGTTTTTGGTAAACATTCCTTCTTTTTCTAGCATCTTTCTAGCATCTTTTTTTCCTAGTTCATCACTGAGCTCCTTGTAAATTTCACTGACATTTAATAAAACACTTAATAATTTGAAATGTCCTAAATCAAGTTTTAGGTTTTTTTCATAGGCTTTTTCCAAGAAAGTCCAAAATTCAAAGTTTCTATTGTGTTCTAGTGATTTTAGTCTTTCGATCATTATATGCACCTATATTAAGATGAAATGCATGACCCTAGTTCCAGATAGAATAATAAGGTATTAGATATTGTGGAGAATATGCACATATAATGTTATTTTGTTTTTTTCCCTGCCTTTGTTGCCACTTTTCTTGCAATTGCAACTTCTCCGATTCTAATTAATCCTGCAAAGAATTTTTCTAAACCGCCGCATGCCCAAATGGCCTGACCAAATGTTGAGTTTTTTATTCTTTTTTCATATTCTTCTCCGGTTATTTCTTCTCCAGTAGTTTGTTTGGTTACAATTGCAGAGGCTTCCATAAGTTCCTCCCAGGATATTCCTCTCAACTGTTCTTGTAATGTTTTAAACAATCTATAAACTGGAATATCATACAATTTTGCAAGGGTTTTTGTTATATCGCAGTTCCTTACAATCCCCACTATTTTACCTTCATTGTTTACAACAGGAATACTTACGACTTTGTATTTTACTATTTTTGTAACGGCATCTTTTGCTGGATCGTTCTCATTTAAAATGATAATTTTATCAACCGGGTGCATAACGCTTTCTATTTTATCATCTCGATTTTTAACCACTATTAAATCTATGGAATTTACCCACCCTATTAAATTATCTTGATCATCTACAACAGGTGAGCTGTACCTTTTCTTTTTGTACATTAACTGTGCAGTTTTTTCAATAGTATAATCAGGATAAATTTTTAAAAATTTATTGTCCATGAGTTCCTTTACTTTCATAGATACCACCCACTCTTGTTAGATTAATTCTATTCATACTTCGGTTTAATTTCTATAGCACTAACTGGACATATTTTTTCACATCTACCGCAGAATATACATTCGTTTTTGTTGATCTTAACCCCCTCTTCAGTTTCAGATATTGCACCAACAGGACACTGGTCAACACATGCCAAGCAAGTTACACAGGTAGTGTTATCCAGAGTAATATCTTTATTAAATACTATGTCCCCTAGTTCGTTATATACTTTAATGGCATCTTTTGGACAGACTTTTTCACATGCAGTACATCCCATACATAGATTTAGGTTTACCTCGATATTTTTCCTCTTTTCAACATTTATAGCTTTTGTAGGGCAGAACCTTTCACATATACCACATTTTATACATTTTTCTTTGTCTAATTCATATTTCTTTAATCTTACCTTTCTATGGGGGACCTGAATCTCTTTAAGTATGTAAACTATATCGTCTCCTTCTAAATGTGCTTCTCCTTCTAAAACATCAATAGCCCCGACTGGACAGGTTTTAGCACATATTTCACATTTTACACATTTTTCAGGGATTATTTCTGCAGGATTCTTAACACTTGGTTTTGAAATTGCATCAACCGGACATTCTTCATAACACAAACTGCATCTAACACATCTTTTAGGATCGATATACAGGTTTTTTTCATTTAAAATACCCGTGTCTTTTAGTAACGATCTGATTTTTTCTTCTTCGATATTCAAATTATTTGAAATATCTGATATCACTTTTTTAAGAGGTTTTTTTATTTTTATTGAGCAAGCACTTCGTGTTTGTGACTCTTCGCTCACTCCGGTTGAACAAAAACTTTCGTTTTTGTGATTATCCTCACTTTGTTCAAAAGTCATCAAAAACCACCTACTTAACAATTGGGGCTATTCAAATTCTATTGCATCTGCTGGACATACATCACCACAATGGCCGCAAAGAACACATTTTTTAGGATCAAATTCTAATCCTTTGTTTGATTCAAATATCGCATCAAATGGACAGTTTTTTAAGCAGACTAAACATAAAACACACTTATTTCTGGTGTAGATTAATTTTTTGTTTTTTTCATGATTTTTCTCTACCTTTAGTTCGCCCCCCGATACCTTGATCTTTGCTTTAGTTATCTTTATTGCATCAACAGGGCAGATTTCTACACAGGCTCCACAGTAAACGCATTTTTCACTTATATTTGGGGCAAATGGTTGATTTGGGCTTATGGCATCAACAGGGCAGACTTCAACACACCTGTTACATGAAACACATTCTTCATCGTTTATCTCGATTTTTTTGCGAGTATGCTCCTTATCGAGATTCAACTCAACATCCAAGTCTTTAAAATATTTCTTTAGTATTTCTGCCACCATATTAATCATCTTTTTGTTTTCTATTCTTTAGAGCTCTTCAATTTTATCGAGTATCGTCATTTAATTGTTGAATGGCCATATTTTCGCCAAGTTCTCTTATGTCCCCTTTTGCAAGAACATAACCTTTGGAGAATTCTTCTAAATCTTTCATAATCATATCTTGGAATTCATCCCTTACTTTACGTAATACGTACTTTTCATCTGCCTTTTCTGTATCTGTATAGTCTATTGCATTAACAGGACACTCTCTATAACACAATCCACATCGCACACAGAGTTCTGGGTTTATGAATGGTAGTTTGGTTTCCTGAGATATCGAAATTGCATTATCTACGTTACAGATTCTATAACATATCCTACAGCCAATACATCTGTCTTCATCAATAGTGTAGCATTGTTCTTTTATTTTCTTTATTTTTTGAGGTTCTCCAATCCTTATTGCCGTTGTTGGGCATACTTCTAAACAATGGCCTGATTTTATGCATTCAACAACTTCAAAATTCTCTAAGTCGATTGATCCTGGGCAGACATCTACACAGTTTCCACATCTTATGCAGAGACTTTTAACTATTCTAGGGACTTCTGCAATTTTATCCTTTTCCTCTTCCAGTTCACCTTCCCTTACTGCCCTATCAAATTTTATTCTCTGAGCTCTATCGATTTTCTCCGCCAATGTATCTTCATCATAGGTTCTTATGGCATCCACTACCGGGCAGGCTTCAATACATTTCTTGCATCCGATACATCCGTTTTCATCTATAGAATATAGTCCATGCTCATAGTGTATGACATTTACGGGACATGCAATTTCACAGGAGCCACATTTTACACAGAGCTCTTCGTCTATGATTAAGTTTACAACTTTTGGAACGTTCCATGGGAGTCCGTCAGTATCTTCTCTTATGCTGCCTATATCCAAAACCCCTGTTGGGCAGGATTCCACACAGTTTCCACAGGATATACAAGCACCATCATCAATTATTGGAAGTTCCTTTTTATATTCGGTGTCGTATTGTAAAACTATGGCATCTGGGGGACACGAATCCCTACATGCACCACAACTTATACATTTTTCAGGAAATTCAACTACAACCGGGATTTTCCTGTATCGTTTAGGTGCAATGGCGCTTTCTTCACACGTTTTTGCATCGGCAAATTTTTTAAGCCATTTTTTCCTCATGAATTCATAAAGGTACCAAATGGATGAGGACATAAAAATCACCCAATAAATTATAATTTTAAAGCTTAGAATTTGTATCCACGTTCTTTTCCAGTTTTTTTATCCTTAATAACTATTGTTCTTTCCGTACATGATACACATGGATCAATTGAGGTATATGTGGCAACTGCATCCGAGATAGTGGGACAGGTTTTTAACATGTACTTGTAGGCTTCAAGGTTCATGACTGTTGGAGTTCTAATTAGTATTCTTTTTATTAGTCCCCCATCCGTAATTGCTATTTTGTATAATACTTCACCTCTATGGGCTTCATTCTTCCACCCTCCTTCTCCTCCTTTGATATCGGCTTTGTTTCTAACAGGACCAGTACATTCTTCATAGAGTTCAAGGGCTTTCATTATCAAGTCTAAACTTGTTATAATCTCCTCATGCCTTACCATCATTCTTGCAAAGTTGTCCCCTTCATTTCTCCAAACAGGTTTAAAGCCTAATTCTTTGTAAATTGGATGCCTTAATCTCCAATCACTTTCAGGAAGTCCGGAAGCCCTTGCTATAGGCCCTACCGCTCTAGTTTTCATTATTTCCTTATAACCTAGTACTCCTATACCTTTACCTCTTAGGGCTATCATTGGACCGGTCTCAAATGCTTCAATTATATTCTTAATATCTTCTTTGAATTCATCGAGTTTTTTGTAAATATTATCCAAGAGTTCTTTATTAAGGTCTGTCCTAACTCCACCAACTACGTTAAATCCCATATTTACTCTGTTACCTGTTATCGACTCTAAGATATCCATTATATGCTCCCTTGCATTTAAAATCCACATTGCAAGTGTTTCATGTTCAATTGCGAGGTCATATACTGCTGCGGCTATTAAATGACTGTGGATCCTTTCTAACTCGCAGGTTATAACTCTTAAATATCTTGCTTTGTCGGGGACTTCTATTTTGGATATATTTTCTATACATTCCGCAAATGTCTGAGTATGTATATAGGAACAGATACCACAGACTCTTTCAGCAAGGTGAATACATTTTAGGTAGTGTTTTCCTTCCATTATCTTTTCTATCCCCCTATGCACGTATCCCATATCTAGTTCTGCCCCTACAACATTCTCTCCTTCAACTAAAAGTTTTATTCTTAGTGGTTCTTTTAGTACTGGGTGAATAGGACCTATTGGTACTACATTCATAATATCACTCAAAATTAAGCTTCTTCTTCAACTGACAATGATTTTGTTTTTTCTTTCAATAGTTTTTCTTTTGCAGCTAATGCATCTGGGGCAACTTTTAGAATAGCCTCAATTATCTCGGAAGGTCTTGGTGGACATCCTGGAAGTTTTGCATCCACCGGGATTATTTTATCTACTGGACCACAAACGTGCCCTTCTTTGAATATACCGCAGCTAAGGGCACAGGCACCAACTGCAATAACTATTTTTGGTTCTGGTGTTTTTTCATAAATTTCAACTAATCTTTTTTCCCAAGGGAGTGTTACCGGGCCAGTTATAACTAAAACATCAGCTTCCCTTGGATTGTTATGCACATAAATTCCATACTGTTCAATATCATATCTTGGAGCGAGAGTTGAGACTATTTCAATATCACATCCATTACATCCTCCAGTATTTACTACACAGACATGAATGGATCTTTTTCTTAGGAATTCTTTTATCACTACAATCTCCTCCAATAGTTAATACTCGCCTTTTAGGAGTTTCACAACCAGTTCTCTACCTTTCTTCAAGGCTTCTTCGTAAGGCTTGTTGTTAAGTACTGTATCTTCAACAACTTTTTTTCTTATTAAGTCCGCTTCTTTTTTTGATATTAATCCAAAAAAGTCTGAAATCCAACATAATCCCAAATCTATATCGACTTTTCTTCCTAAACATCCCATTTTCGCCTGTTCAACATAAGCATGAGTTTCATACAATGAAGCTCCATCATATTTTTCTACAAATATTTCTATGACATCATCAATTGGGAGTTTTAATGCCTTTGATATTGGGATAATGGCTTCCTCCATAATGAACCTATTGTTTTTTATTATGTTGTATTTTTGATCCAAACTTCCTTTATGATAATTTTTGTCAATTTCTTCTAACATAAATCCACCTTCATATTTTTTTTTAGTGGAAAATAAATTAAATCTATCTTTTTAGTTTTGAAAGGCTATCAATATGTAGCTTATAAATGCTAAAATTATGCCTAAGCTTAGTTCGGCCTGTCCGTAACCAGGTCTCATTCCAAATGGAAAGCCTAGAAATAGGAGAGATAACGGAAGGTTTATCGGGAAGATTAACCCCCCAATTATAGAACAAGCTAATGCAACCGGGTCCAACTTTTTTTCCACATACGGTTTTGTATATTTTTTATAACTATATGAAAGTCCTAAAAAACCTCCTATAACAAGTGTTATAAGGCTGTAAAGTAACATATAAGGTACTTCACCCATAAAACCACCCCTTAAAGTACATGGTGTACCCCAAATAAAGAATACCGATGAATAGTAGGATCATAAATAAATGTTCTAAATTTTCCATCAAATGGGATACCTTCTCACTTTTCAGATATAGAGACAGTATTCCAATCAGAATTACTGCGAATATCATAAGTAGGGCAGTTATACTGTATTGAAACATATTTACAAGGATTAGAAGCCCTATAATTGTTAGGCAGGCGATTGTCAGTAGATTGATGTAATTTTTCATAATACCACCTTTTTCCGAACCGTCTTATAACCTAATAAATAGGTTATTAAGCTCGAAGTAAGCATGAGCTCAGTATTTAATGGATAATCCTATATGCCAGGTCAATTAGTGTAAGTGAAGCTATTGTTATCTGCAGCATAACTGAATGGTTTGGGGCCAGTAACGGTGTCAAAGCACATATGAATGAAATTATGACTGTAAGTATTATCATCCCACCAAGTGTTAGAATTGGATTTGAAATTATGATTGGGCCTATGAATAACGCCATAAATAGCCAGAGTAACACAAACCAAGCTATTGCATCTCCTATCATTATTATGGACTCAAGCAGTCCGTAGTGTTCAGTTAAGTACCCACTTACAATATCCTTCCCTTTTACCATTGAAAACGGACTAAACGGTGCCTTTGAAACTACGAGTATGAAAAATGCAAGAGCTCCCAGTGGAAGTTGGAACAATAATGGTCCGTGTACCGATTGATAGTTTAAAATATCACCTATAATCAGTGAGTTAGTTGCAACATAGATTATTCCTGCAGCTGCAAATAGTGGTACCTCGGCAGCAGCTGAGAACACACTTCTAACACCGCCTATTTTTCCATAAGGTGAACCACTACTTAGACCACATCCGTGTTCAACTATTTTTTGAAGTGTGTAAAGTCCTATGAGTATCAATAACGAGGATTCAAATACGGGCCCAAGGAACAGAGCTCCCATCCATACCATAATACCCATTAGAGCCACGAATACATAAAGGGGATTTCCTGCTGAAATTGGGAATGTTATCTCCTTGAAGTAGAATTTAAGTGTGTGAATTATGTATTGAATTACAGGTGGGCCAGGTCTTCCCTGTATTCTTGCCATTATTTTCCTGTGTAATCCCAACAATAATCCACCGAGTAGAAATGCATAAAGTCCATATGAGAGTGCATGTATTAATGAGGTTAATGTATTCATATCTACCACCCTCTGAAAGGTATCCTTCCGATTTTCTTTCTTCTGGTTTTTGGATTTAGAGATATTCCAACACCATAAATTAGAAATGGAGTTAGAAGTGCAGTAGCCATATAAATCAGCATTACATTTTCCGGATTCAATGTAATAACAAGTATAAATCCTAAAATTCCTATCAATAATGAGATAAACCCGCTTTTTTCTTCAGGGGTCATTTTTTCACCTTATATTGGAAACTTCTTTTTTGTTAACGTATGTTTAGTAAAATCTCCACGGTTCTAACAATTACAAGTAGTGATGAAAGATGTATCATTAAAATATATGGTGCCCCCGGAGCTCTAAACATTTCAGCTTTTGCAGCATAGAATGGAGCAACACCAGTTTCACCAATCATCCCCACGGCATAAATCATTTTTTCATATAATATATCATGACTAGTCTTTGATAGCTCAAATATGGATAAAGTCCCAGTTTTTGCCAATATTAGTCCTGCAGCTCCAAACAATGGAAGTGATGATATTATAGCTATAATTCCATAATTGTATGCTGCATTCAATACCCATTCTTTTTTTACTGCAGAGACGATACCTATATTTGAAATTCCAATTACTGCCAAGAATAAGGCAAAATTAAACAAATCTCCAGTTAGCATACTAAATGCAGTAGTTATTCCACAGATAACGGCCATCAATCTCCTAACTTTTAGTTCTTTTAAGGTTACTGTGTTAAATTTATCCCCAAAGTCATGCAACTGGGCTTCTAATTGTTTTTCAGGCTTGGTAATAAGTACTATGACAGTAAATAATAGTGCAACAATAAAGCCAATAAGTGAGAAGTCCGTCATGTAGAACACAATATCTCCAAGGGGAATGTACCCGTAGAAATTCCCTACAATATTACTTACAAACATAACATCACCTAATAGTGGAGTTTCGGACGCTTAATAACCCCGAAGATTTTAGTTCAGTCTAATCTACGATTGGAGAATTTTAATCACACTGTGTTTTATAACGTAAAGTAGGAAATAAGAAATTAGGCAATATGATAAAATTCTTTGAATTTCATTCGAATATCTCCCCAATCAATCCTAATTTTGAACCTACCTTTAAAGTAAGGGCAAACCCTGCCAATAATGTGAAATAAATCCATTTTTCAGGGAATATAAAGAATCCCATAAAGCCAAAAATCCAGAGAACCCAGGTAATCCCTGAGAATCCTGAAATTCCTTCCCAATATATTTTTAAATCTTTAGGTAGTATTTTGTTATCAAGAGCTCTCTGTGAGAATATGTAGAACAACAGTCCACTTGCCATTATTGCTCCACCAGTAAATCCGGTCAGTATTGCCCCATAAATAATTAAAATAAATGACAGGAATTTTGGGGCTGCTGAAAGGACCTCCATTTTATTAAACTGTATATCTATCTTTGGACTTTCTTTAATTGTGAATTCTTCGAAAAGTTTTGACCTTTTCTTTAGGTTAGATTCATTTTTCCTTAGTTCATTTCTTGCCGTTAATATTTCAGAAACTGCTAAAAGTTCAGCCATTCCTACGACTAAACCTGGGAGTATCAGAGCTTCAGCAAGATCTGTTCCAACTGCGGCAATTATAACGAGCATGGCATACTCTACAATATCACTAAATAAAAGAACGTGTAGGTCCGATTTTTCACGTGATATTGCATATAGTGAAAGGATTCCCATCACAAGCCCTACCATAACTGTTTTGTTAAATAATAAGCTTATTATATCCATTATTCCACCTGATCATTTCTGTCCAGGAAAATCCAACTGAATATTATAAATGAAAGCAATAAAGTCAAAGATTCAAGCACCGTGTCGGAACCTCTTGTATAGTAGAGTATTTCGTCCAGAATACCGCCGGGTGTTGAAACAATTGTTGTCCCAAAGTACGGAGTTTTTTCACTTATCCAAATTGCAACTGGTGTTAAATATGCAGTTATTTGTCCTCTAATAGGCTCTAATTCAGGATATTGGGTTTTAATATCTGCAGCCTCTTTAAGTGGAACTCCTCCTCTGTCGTAAGGCGCCAAAGGTGTTTTTAAAACCTGTCCTTGAGGGACATCCTTTGGATAAAGCTGGTTTTCAGTGAAAGAAGCAGGCATTAGAATTCCCACTAATAGAGTTAAGCACAAGAATCCAGCGAATAATCTGGAAACCACATGCGGTCTTGAAAGATAGTTCCAAGCCCTGCTAAGCTTTTTCATTTTATTCCTCCAACTCCTCGTTTTTTAGAATAGCCCTAACAAGCACCAACATGAGTATGGTATTCACACCAAGGTATGTCATAAGTGCCAAAGTTTCGTTGTAAGCCAGGAATATGAGTAAAACTCCCATTGATGGAACTTCAATATTTAAAAATCTCCTAAGGGGATCGTCCGTCATAGGACCAAATATTGCCCCTAACGTTCCTATTATCAATAGGAAATAACCCCCGTAGGTTGTTAGACCGATTAAATCCATGTTATTCCTCCACTGATGTTCCTCCATTTGGTATTGGTATCATAAACAAATGAGCAAGATTATATGAGATTGGGGGAGTAACTCCCTTATTTTGTAAGTACTGGGACTTCTGTACTGTATTTTTTCTTATTTCTTCTAATATATTCATATTTTAAAGTCCCCAATAGAAGTATTATGGTACCAATGGGCTCCAATATGGACGAAACCATTGCAACATCCAAATAATAGAATGAAACTATTAACCCTATCAGTCCACTTTCCAAGAATGCAAACATTATTATCTTATTTATGTAGTTTGTGTGGAGTATAACACCCATGCCTCCAAGAACACAGCAAATTATGGATAATATTGGCAAAATTTCCATTCAATCACCTTAATCACCTTATCTTGAGCTCAGAAATTGGTTATTATTTACTTCTCCAATTTACTAATTTCTCCAAGTGTATGGGCTATTGCATTACTTGATACTGTGGAAGATACAAGATAAATTATGGCAGCAATAGCACCCATTGGACTTTTTACATAGAGGGCTATAAGTGCTGCAATACAAAAATTTAGACAGCAAAGCAATGGTAATTTTAAAGCCCTACTTTTAGTTAAAAAAACCCTTAAGCTTGAGATAAGTCCAACGATCCCGATTGTTATTGTTACGATGGATAGTTCCATTATATCATCCTCATTATATGTAGATCTATAGTTTTCGATATATTTCACCAAGAATTTTTGATGCTGTTATGTGATTAAACCCTTGAATTGAGAATATGGCCAATACCATACCTGCAATGAAGTATTCTGGACTTATGAATCCACTGAATAAATATATCAATATCGTGGCAGTTATTGTTCCAATGGTTCCAGCGTATCCTGGATCGTTACATAACCTATTTCCAATGTAAATCAAGAATGCTGCAATAAGCCCTCCCTCAAAACCAAGTAGGTAGTAAAATATTGAGGCCATCAAAGTACCTGCAGAGGCGTCTGGGGAACATACAATGTTTCCCATGAAGTATCCTCCGTTGATATTTCCTCCAATTTCTTTTATTTTTTCCCCAATTACCCCAGCACCTAAAACTCCTGGTTTCTTTGGTAATCCAAAGTATGTATCTACAACAACGAAGTTTATCCAGCAAATTATAAATGCAGCTATTATCTTAACAAATTCAGTCAGCACCATAACTAACACCCGGGAATATTCTATTCGCATATTTTGAGAAAAGAGCTGAAACAATACCTACTACCACACAAATGACTACATCTAAGCCAAATAAAAGTTTTAAAATCCCGGTTAATCCCAATGCTACAAAGGGAGTTGGGAATAAAACATACGTCTCAAATGAGTCCATGTTTGGAAGTAATGGCATTCTAAATAATAATGCGAAAATAAGTGACGAAACCACTGAAATACTATAATATATAATTGTATCCATATCCAATCACCGTCACCAGCAATGTATTATCATACAATCTTTTTTAATTGAATAAATTGGAGGTATTTCTTCTTTTGGGAATATCTGAATTATTGTTTTTTTATCAAGGGCTTTGGAAACCTTTTCTTCCAATCTCCTAATGTCGGAACAATCCAAATGAACATCGATCTCTTTGTTATCTGAATACATCCCTCTAATATTCATCCTTCCTCTAAAGAAATCGATATGCTTAATATTAATTACATTGACCCTATTTCTAATCTCTTCAGTAAAGTATTTTTTGTCCACAATAAAAACCGGAAAACCTTCAATATATCTCTTACAAAAGATATTTTCTTTTGAAGTTAATTCTGTAATGAACTCAACTATTGAGGTTTCAAGTTTGGTTAGTGATAAAACATCTAGAAGGTATAAGATAGGGTCATCTTTATCCCATATATCACTACATTTTAACAAACCTAATGTTATTGCAGCTGCATGAGCCTCTGTAGCTGCCCTTTTTCCTTTTTCAAGCATACTGAGATGTGATTGACTGACTCCACTTTCTTCTGCAAGTTTAGACTGCGTTATTTTTAGTTTTTCACGAAATACTTGTATATACTTTGGATTTAATAAAATGGCCCGTTCTATGGTTTCCAATTTTTCGTACATAACACCACATCGGAAGTGTATTTCCGTGATTTATCATATTCAATAATTAATTATTTCATGAGAATAATATTATTCATATAGGATGTTGTATATATAATTTTTCTATACTTAACGATCATAAAGTATATATATCAATAAAAAATTCTTAATTTTTCCATTCTCAATAGATAATCAATTTAAAATGGATGGTTATAATATAATATATGGAAAAATAGTTGTTTAGATCGGGTTATTTATGCTTTCAAAAAATGGCGTACGATAACAACATATGTATAAAACGTAAATGGTGAGAGACTATGGAGCAAAAAATGACTGGTGTACTGGACTGTCCGATCTGCGGATCTAAAAATTCTATGAGGATAATCACCAATGAGCTCGAGATCCCTTATTTCGGAAATGTTGTTGAAACTACAATGATTTGTGATAGTTGCAAGTACAAAAAAAGCGACATATTTCCTACAGAAGTTAAGGAACCTAAGAGATATATTCTAAAAATTCAGAGTGAAGATGATTTAAATAAGAGAGTTATAAGAGCTGCTACAGGATATGTAACAATACCTGAACTTGGATTTGAAGTTTCTCCAGGACCTGTTTCAGAAGGCTATGTTTCAAATGTGGAGGGGGTCTTAAACCGTTTAGAAAGTGCATTAGAAACCTTAATCTCTTGGTTAGAGGATGAAAACGAAAAAAGCAAAGCTGAAGAATTATTTGAAAGAATTGAAAAGGTAAAGGAAGGAAAAGAATCTGTAACATTGATAATTGAAGATCCGCTTGGACACAGTGCAATTATAGGGGATGGGGTAAAAGAAGAATTATTAACAGATGAGGAAGTTGAAAAATTAAAAGGAAATGTACTTATTATCGATAAGGATGCAGTTAAAAAAGTGGAAGAAAATTGAGTAAAATACGAAGTAATTTGATAAAGAAGAATATTTTTATTTTTTAATTTATTATTTTTATTATTTTATTTTAAAAATATATTTAAATATTAAATAATTTTAAAATTCATATTATTCGTTAATCAATCCACATACTTTACAGAAATTCTTTAAAATTTCTGAACCGTACTCAGTATGGGAAACTTCTGGGTGGAACTGTACGCCATAAACTGGTTTTTCCTTATGTTTTATTGCTTCAATTTCACATATATCTGAGTATGCAAGGATTTCAAAGCATTCTGGAACTTTTTTAACTTCGTCTTTGTGGGATGCCCATGCTGTAAATTCTTCAGGCACTCCTTTGAATAAGTCGTTTTCCTTCTTCACATATATTTTTGTATTTGCGTATTCTTCTGATTCAGCTCTGGAAACTTCTCCGCCGTAGGCTTTTGATATCAACTGATGACCTAAACAAATTCCAAGTACTGGAAGTTTTGCATTTAACGCAATATCTATGCAGTTTTCTGCCTTTTCGATGTCTGGACCACCACTTAATATTATGCCTTTTACTTCTTCATTTTCTTCGATTTCTTTTAGTGGCGTGGAGTTTGGAATTATTTTTGAAGGTACTCCTATGTATTTTAAACTCCTATGGATTCTGTGAACGTATTGTCCGCCGTTGTTTAATATAACTATCATAAGATCACCTATTTAGTTGTAACCTCAACTCCATTCTCAGTAATTACAATTGTATGTTCTGTCTGAGTAACCATCCCGTGATTTTTCTCTATTAATGTAGGGTAACCATACAAACACCCTGAGCTCATGAGGTTTCTTATGGCACCTTTGTATTTAGGATCCTCACTTGATAACCATCTCTCTGCAAAAGGTAAATATGCATATTTGTTTTCTATAATTTTTAGTACTTTTCTTGCAACAGGTAATCTAACTGGTCTTGAAGTTAGGTATTTGAATATGTATCTTTCACTTCTATCTTTAACCTGTCCAAAGCCATCTGTGGCAAATGGTTCTATGGCTACAACATCTCCAACATCGATATAGTCTCTGGTATTTTCTTTAATATTGGGGACGCTCACTCCTGAATGTAGAACATACTGGTGCATTACATGACCTGAAAGATTTGAAATAGGTTTGTATCCATAACTTTCTATAACTTCCTGTATTATTGCACCCATTTCTCCAACATTCATCGGAGGGTTTATTTCTTTTATTACCGTATGAAGCGCATCTTCAGAGGCTTTTTTTAGGTCATTGTATGAACCGGATAAATCAACAGTTATTGCTGAATCTCCAATGTATCCGTCTATATGAGCTCCCAAATCTAATTTTACAATGTCATTTTCAGAAAAGACTTTTTCGTCTCCATAGTACGGGGTATAATGGGCAGCAATATCATTTATTGAAATATTACATGGGAAAGCCACTTCTCCACCGAGCTCTCTGATTCTATTTTCAACAAACTCTGCTATGTCGTAAAGTTTAACCCCTGGTTTTATTTTTTTTACAGTTTCTTCCCTTACTTTAGAAACTATTTCTCCAGCTTTTATTATTTTTTCGTATACTTCTGGCGATAATGAAGGTAATGAAATTTGAGATTGAGATTTGTTCATATTTTCCGACATATTTGCCCTCTAATACTTTTAAGCTTTTAGTTTTAGTTTTCCGTTTTAGTGTTAAATTGTTTTAAGTCCTCTTTATAACAATTGTTAGAATATCTTCATCCTCTAAAACATGGTCAAGTCCAACCCTTTGACCTGGATGCTTTGCGGATTTTCCCCAAACTTGGGCGTACCTGAAATTTTTGACAAAATCTCTGTGTAATTTATTACATACGTCTTCTACGGTGGAGCCCTTTAAAATAATTAAAGGCTCGTCCAAATCAGGTTTTTTACCCTGCGGTTTCATGTATAGTTTTATAAATCCCAGGGTTTCGAAGATTTTATCCTTTAATTCCTCAAGGTTGATTTCCTTATATCCTGACACAAAAATGTGTGGTCTATCTTTTAAAACTTCTTTCATTCTGTCTATCTGTTCCTTATCAGCTAAATCTATTTTGTTGACTACAACCAAGGATGGAACATAAACTCTGTTGTCCATAACCACATCAATAAGTTGATCCACTGTTATATCGTCCCTTACTACAATATCTGCATTGTGTATCTTATGCTCATTTAAAACTGCTACAATAGTTTCTTCATCTATTTTTGTTAGAGGAAGTGTTGTGTTTACTGAAATACCGCCCCTGTCCTTTTTTACAATTTTAACGTCTGGAGGTCTTTGATCCAATCTTATGCCCACATTGTATAACTCCTTTTCAATAACTGGAATATGTTCTGGTGAAAATACATCTACAACAAGCATGACCAAATCTACGTTTCTAACTGCTGAAAGAACTTCACTTCCCCTACCTCTACCAAAGGAAGCTCCTGATATAATACCTGGAGCATCCAGTACTTGTATTTTGGCCCCCTTGTGTTCTAAAACCCCTGGAATTATTGTTAATGTGGTAAATGCATATGCTCCAACTTCTGAATTTGCGTTTGTGAGTTTATTCAATAGTGTGGATTTACCAACTGATGGAAAACCAACAAACGCTACGGTGGCATCCCCGGTTTTTCTAACTGCATAGGAGTATCCTGATCCCCCGGTTTTGGGCTTCTGCTGCTCATCTCTTAATTTTGCCAGCTTTGCCTTTAATCTACCTATATGCTTTTGAGTGGCTTTGTTATACTGTGTGTTTTTAATTTCTTCCTCTAATCTATTTATTTCCTCTTGAATCCCCATAGTTTCACCAAATTTAAAAAAATTATAAATTCATCGAGATTTCCAAAATAATAAAAAATATTTAAATTTTAATTAAAAAAAGGAGTAAATTAATTGCTAATATTTATCCTAAATTCTCAAACATGCAATAAATATGCAATAATATTGATTAGCCCTAGTAACCGACCATATATAAAATTAACCTACTGGCGTATTGTTTGTTAGTTGGGAGGTATGTTATTCAACAACATTATCCATGATTTGCATTATTTCTTTAACTTTTGGGTTTACAATATAGTAGTGATTCCAAGTGCCTTCTTTTCTAGCCTTTATAATACCAGATTTTTTTAGAATGTTTAAATGGTGGGATATTGTTGGCTGCGGTTTTTTCAATTCATCAATGATTTTACAAACACACATACTTTCGTTTTCACTTAGCAATGTTAATATCATTAATCTTGTAGGATCAGCAAATGCTTTAAAGACTTCTGCCATATATTCATATTTAGATTCATTAATATCCATGGTATCACCCACATACTAATAATGTTTATTCTAACATTTAAATATTTTGAAATAATCAGGGTTTATAACAAGCGGTTTGTGAATCGACTTTGGTTCGCCGAGTGTCTAATAGTCGTTAGACACTTAATTGACACAATGGCCCTTTAAAAGGTGTGTATAAAATATTTTTTATAATTTGAATGTTGGTGGGAAATCACATCGGACACAGTGGTTTTTTTAGGCTGTTGATCTACCCAACTATGTTGGATAGATAGTCCGAAAGATTTATACAATTTTTTAATTCACCAGCTATTACTTAAAATTATATATGAACTTTTTTGTCAAACAACTATAAAACTATTTTTCGTTTTCTATTCTTATCGAAATACTTTTTGGATCGTCTGCCCCTTTTAAAGAGCTTACTATTCCTTTAATGGCATTTTTTATAATTTTTGAGACAAAAGGATTTGCAGGGATCGTTTTTCCATTAACTGTGATTTTTATCCCGTTTGATAGAACACATCGATCCCATCTTAGTTCCTCATTCACAACTTTTTCCACAAATATTTTGCAGTTATGGCCACAATGGCCACAATTTAAATTGTATGTAGGAACTACGGCTTTTTCAAGAACATTCTTAACAACTTCATCGATATCATATTTATAATCTTTGATTACCATAATGGTTTGGGAGTCTTCTAAGTCCAAACCATTATCGTCCTTAACTATAAGTATTTTTGGTATATTTAAATCTTTAAGTTGTTCTTTAAAACCTTCTATTATTACCAATTCATTATCAAGTTTGGATAGAATTTCCTCAAGAGATAATCTATCGTAAAAAAATGCTGTTTGTTTGTTTGTTGAAAAAACTGCAACATTTGAATATTGTTTATGTTTGTAGGAATCTGTACCCTCTTTATCTATATATATGTCTTTATAAGTGTTTTTTACAGTTGCGACATCCATATCTTTAAGATTCTTTAGAATATCACATATCAAATTTGTTTTTCCAGTATCTTTTAATCCGATTATCCCTATTACTCTCATAGTATCACTCAATATTATATAAAATGTTTAATATATTTAAATGTTATTATTTAATAGTTATGGGGCCCCACATTCGTAGAGCTCCTATATGGTTGGAAGTAGGATGTAGTGTTGTTATCTTAAAAAACTAAAATGATGCAGCGAATTATAGTAGTATGTATTAAAGGATATAAATAATAAATAAAGTTTATTTTTAATGTTAGATGTATGTATATGTTAATTAAAATTGCACACACTATAAAATAGATTTATAAAAAATTTATTATTTATAATATCTTAACTTCAAACTGGCAGAAATCATCGCCCAACCCTGCACAGTGGGTTTCCTTTATATGAATTTTTTTCTCCAGTATATTTCCCAAACAACCTGCAATAAATCCCCCTTCAAAATGACACAATATCTTATCCATTTTAGGCATTCCTGCACATGTTATACACTCATTTACCCTTATTTGTAGTGGATCTTCGTTTACTACCTCGACAATACCAATTTTATTATCCCTGCAGAATTCAATTATGTCATCTACAGATTTTAGGCCTAATGATTCCCCAAATTTTTTTCCAGAAGCGTAAAGTACTGCATTTGCCCCAGCACCCAGGTATTTCTCCAAATCTGCAAATCTAATGATTCTAAATAAAGTTATATCTATGTCGTTGCCTAATATTGGTCTATCTGCATTCTTTAAAGTATCCAATGGAATTTGTGCCATAGTATTCCTCCATTAATTGATAGGTTATTATTCTCTAATGTAGGTTATCCTAACAAAACACTTGGTAATGATAATACTAGTTAAGTTTATCTCCATACATTATATATGACATTGATAATATTGTGGTACTTAAGTAGCATGCGTAGATTTATAGTATGTCGTAGATTTCGTTATAAATAAAAGAGAGTAACTTACATCTATTTTACCATCATTTAAAACGGTGATATTTTGATTCCCGAGTATATCTATAAAATTTTAAGAAAACAACACTATCAAATAACTGACCACAGTGCTGTTAAATTATGTGGCTGGGTTAGAAAATGCTTTTTGGAGAATAAAAGTTGTTATAAGTCTAAATTTTATGGCATAAATGCCCATAGATGCATACAATGTACTCCTTCAGCAATCTGGTGTCAGCAGAACTGCATATTTTGCTGGAGGGTACTTCCTACAGATTTAAAAGAAGAAAATCAGGAGGGCTACAAAAACCCACAGTGGAAGGACCCTGAAGAAGTCGTGGAACAAATTTTAAAAATGCATAGAACAGTTATAATGGGGTACAAAGGAATTTTAGATAGAATAGGTGAAGAAAAGTTTAATGAGGCTTTAAATCCTAAACACGTTGCCCTATCCCTATCTGGAGAACCTACCATTTATCCATATCTAAAAGAATTGATTGAAATTTTCCATAAAAGAGGTTTAACAACATTTGTAGTTTCGAATGGAATATTAACTGAAGTTATAGAAGAAATAGAGCCTACTCAACTTTATGTTTCATTGGATGCCTATGATTTAGAAAGCTATAAAAGAATATGTGGTGGAAAAGAATCTGATTGGAATAGAATTCTTGAAACCCTCGATATTCTTCAAGATAAGAAGCGAACATGCTTGAGAACTACAGTAATAAGGAATTTGAATGATGATATTTTGAAGTTTTTAGAGCTCTATGAAATGGCGAATACTAACTTTATAGAGATAAAATCCTACATGAATGTGGGTTATTCTAGAAAAAGATTGAATTTAGATGACATGCTTAAACATGAAGAAATACTAGATATTGCTAAAACAGTTGAAGAAAACAGCATATTCAAGCTTGAAGATGATTCCTTTGACAGTAGGGTGGTTCTATTAACAAATAAAAATAGAAAGATAGATCCGAAATTGAAATTCTAAAATAAATAGATTTTATTGCACTAGGGGATGTTTATTATCATTATGCCCCATACTTCTTAGCCAATCCCATTAAATCCATTAATATGGGCATTATATGGGTGCCTTTTATCCTTCCTAAACCGCCCTTGTATGTTGAAAATTCATCAAATTTTTCAACGTCATCAATTCTTACACTTTTTCCCCAAATTACTATTGGGATTGGGTCTGCAGAATGGTCTTTTTCCTCTATTGGAGTTGAGTGGTCTCCAGTAAGTACAAAGTAAACTTCTTTTTTATCGATATTTTTCATAATGTAGTCCAACATTCCATCGATTTTTTCGATAACTTCTTTTTTAAGTTCGTAGTTACCATCATGTCCAGCTTCGTCAGCTCCTTTAACGTTTATTATAACGAAATCATAATTGTTTAAAGCTTCCACAAGAGCTTTTGCCTTGTTCATAAATGCCGTTTCAGGAGTTCCTGTGGCACCTTCTACTTCTATAACATCTAAATTTAGCATTTTGGCAATTCCTTTTATCAATCCCGTGCCTGCAATACATGCACCTTTTAGGCCATATTTCTCATTAAATGGCTGTATCTGTGGAACTTTACCTACACCCCTTGGTAGTATTACGTTTGCTACAGGAAGCCCTTCCTTTCTTCTTTCTTCATTTACTGGGTGATTATTAAATTTTTCATAGGATATTCTGATTATTTTGTTTAAAATCTCTGCAGTTCTTATAGCCTCTTCTGAACCATCCAGTGGTTTAATCTCTTTAACTTTTTTTCCTTCTTTTTTTGGATCGGCATCTGTTATCTTGTCACTCAGTCCTTCCCCCCTTAAAACTAAAGTAGCCCTGTATCCCCCAGATTGTTTAAATATTACCTTAACACCGTCAATTTCCAAACCATCCAGTTCTTTTTCCAGTTCTTCAGTGTTTGCTATTCTACCTGCCCTTCTATCTAAAACTATAAAGTTGTCATCTATCGTGGCGAAATTACATCTAAATGCAATGTCTCCAGGTTTTACTTTAACTCCCACTCCAGCAGCTTCAAATGGGCCTCTTCCAGTGTAGGTGGTGTAAGGGTCATAACCCAATATTGATAAGTGTGCCGTATCGCTCCCAGGTCTAACTCCAACATCTACCGCGTTCATAATTCCACAAATACCTTCCTTTGCTATCCTATCCATTGTTGGAGTTTTTGCCTCTTTTAAAGGAGTATTGCCATTTTCGTTTGGTCTATCACCTAAACCATCAATAACCATAATAACAGCTTTCATATGTTTCACCTATTTTAGATCATAAAATTGAATTTGCTATATTCTTGTTTTTATTAATATTTTTTGGTTATCTTCAATTTTCTATCTAATAACATTAAAAACTTTAGATTTTAGGTTAATTTAATAAAAATAACTTTAATACTTTCTTTAAAATATAAACTTCTATTGATAATGTATCATTTAAGAGATTGAGTATGAAACTATAGTCAAAGACAAAACCTTTTAAAAAAGGTTTTGAATCCAAAATTAAGTTTGTTATGTCAGGCACTATAAAAAAATAAAAAAGATTTTATGGATTAAGGTAACCATGTTTTTTCGTCCTCTATTTTTGCTGGCAAGTATTCTTCAACAACATACTTTAAACCATATTTTGCCAAAGACTGTTGTTCTGCCCTTACCTTCATTTCAAGCATTTGATTTAATGCATTTTGCCATTCTGGGAATGTCTTTATGAAATCATCGTTTTTCAAACCATCTTTTAATCTTTTAATGTCATGTTCTTTTAATGGGTGGGTAGGTAAGTCGTAATCTACTATATCTTGAGGGGTAACCCCTATTAATCTTGCATCTGGAATTGCAAGTTTACCTGCCAAATGAACTGCTTTACCACTTCCTACTTTTAAAGTCCTATATATGTTCAAGTACCCATAAGGGTCACCGTCGGTGAATACGAGAACTGGAAGATCATGTTCTTCATTTAATCTTTTTATAAATCTTCTTGTAGCCCTTGCCGGAACACCTTTTAGGGACGCTAGAATACAGTTGTGTTTTTTCCAGAACTTTTCAGCATTTAACCTTGCGAACATACCTGCCGTTTCGATAGCCAAAATAAAATCTGCATCTGTTTCAAACTCTAATTTTGTAACGTCATTTGGAATATTGTATGCCCCACTACCTAATTTTGTACAGTCGACATTTATTTCTTCTCCTTCAGGGGTTTTATCTATAACCTTCAAATGCCCTACAACAGATGAACCATCTTCTTCAGGTATGAATCCAAGTTCTTCCCTTAAAAAGTCTAAAGCAGCTTCAAGGTCTTCTATAACACTGTTTGAAGGCTGCTGATCGTCAAATCTAGCTTCTCCCCAGTTTTTAGAAACATAATATGCTTCCCTTAGTGTGGAAAAATCATTTGTATCCAGTAATTCTTTTGAAAACTCCATCATTTTAATTGTCTGAGCAAATATTTTTGCCTGATTGACGGTTAATGTTCTCACTTTTTCCTTTCCAATAAGTGTGAAAGTACCCTTTTCAGCATCAAATCTCGCATTAGTTAAACTTCTAACTGGAAATTTTATCTTAGGTCTGCTACCTTTGATAATGCTTTCGTACATGTCATTTGCAAGATTTATTATCTTTTTCTTGGCTTCTTCTCTCGCTGCTGATGATATCATATATATCTCACCGTAAGTTTTTAATAGAAATAACATACTTGGTATATTAATTATAACCAACTTAAAATACATTTATCTACCATATACCATAACTATTAAAATCATTAAATTCTCATATTAGTATTATAACATATCCATTTTAAATATTGACGATTGAATATAATATATAATTAATACCTAGACACAAAAATTTAAATCATGTCAGATATATAATTCCATCATATTTAAAACCTACAAGATTACAAAATATTGATCAAACATACACACTACTTTTGAGGAGGTAATACCTTGAAATTTTTAAAAAATTTTGCTGAAGAAGAGTTCTTGGAAGACTCACCTCAAGAGCTCTCAGATGTTGATAAGGAATTATTGGCATTAATAGAAGATGCCAAAGCTAGAATAACTGTAGTAGGTTGTGGTGGTGCAGGAAATAATGCCATACATAGATTAACAATTGAAGGGATAGATGGGGCAAAGACTGTAGCTATAAATACAGATGCTCAGCATTTAATAAAAACTAAGACTGATGAGAAGGTTCTAATTGGTAAGAACCTGACAAGAGGATTGGGTGCAGGTGGAGACCCTGCAAAAGGTGAAGAATCTGCGAAAGAAAATGCTGATGACGTTAAAAAAGCGCTCCAAGATTCTGATTTAGTATTTATAACCTGTGGTCTTGGTGGCGGTACTGGTACAGGTAGTGCACCAGTTGTTGCAGAAATATCTAAAAAATTAGGAGCTCTAACTGTTGCTGTAGTCACACTACCTTTTTCAATGGAAGGTAAGATTAGAATGAATAACGCCTTAGCTGGTTTAAACAAATTAAAAGAAGTTGCAGACACCATAGTTATCATTCCAAATGATAAATTATTGGAAATTGTTCCAAACATGCCTTTGAGAACTGCCTTTAAAGTAGCTGATGAAGTTTTAATAAACTCTGTTAAAGGAATGGTTGAATTAGTACAAAACGCTGGAGATATTCACGTAGATTTCGCTGATGTAAGGGCAGTTATGAGTAACGGCGGAATAGCAATGATGGGTATTGGTGAAAGTGACTCAGAGAAGAGAGCAAAAGAAGCAATAAACGAAGCATTGAACAGCCCATTACTTTGTGTAGATGTGGATGGTGCTACAGGAGCTCTTATTCATATCACCGGTCCAGAAGATATGAGCTTAGAAGAAACAAAAGAAATAGTGTCAACAGTTTCAGAAAGATTGGATGAGAATGCTATTATTATTTGGGGTACCACAATTGATGAGTCAATTGAAAACTCTTTAAGAGTATTATTGATTATTACCGGTACGAAATCAGAGGGAACATACACAATAGACGTTACTAAGAAAAAGTACCTTGTGGATATTCCAAAAATCTAATAGTTTTTAATAGTTAGTAGGGGATAAACTTGGCTGCAGTAAAAAAAACGAGTGTTAAAAAACCTAATATGGATTTGGATTCCAAAGTCAATGAATTAAAAGATTTTCTTCAACAATGTAAAAGAGTGTTAATGGTTTCTAGAAAACCTACAAGAGAGGAGTTTCTAACCATATCAAAAGTTACAGGTCTTGGAATTTGTGTCCTAGGAGCTCTTGGGTTTATAATCCATGTACCTATAACCTATATAAAAGGGTTAATAAAACCCTAATAAATTATAAATACTATAAAGGACGACCTATTGTAGGTTAACTCATAATTCTTTTTTACTTAATGATTTATTTTGATCTAAATTATATCTTTGATTGATATATAGTGAAAACTTTGAAACCATTTAAAAACTTAATGGGATTAATAAAATACGTTTTTAAATGGTTTCATTTATATAATTTCTAATTTTGGTGATATTATGATTTTTGCTGTAAGAACTACAACAGGTCAGGAAAGAAACGTTGCAGAGTCCTTGGCTTCAAAAGCTGAAAAAGAAGGACTGGAAATTTTTTCAATACTTGCTACAGAAGACTTAAAAGGATACATACTTGTCGAAGCATCTAACAGAGGTGCGGTGGAAGAGCTCGTAAGAAAAACATTCAAAGTAAAGGGCATCGTCCCTGGAGAATCTTCAGTAAACGAACTTGAACACCTTTTAACGCCAACTAAGATAATCGAAAACATAGATAAGGGAGATGTTATCGAGCTCATTGCTGGACCATTCAAAGGGGAAAAGGCAAGAGTTACAAGAGTAGATAAAAACAAAGAAGAGATAACATTAGAGTTGATGGATGCAGCGGTTCCAATTCCAATAACTGTTGGAATAGAACAGGTAAGAATAGTATCCAAAACAGACCATTAATAAGATATACAATAGTACATAATACTGAACAACACAATATAAAGTAGTAAGTTTTAAATATAATATTTATAAATAAGATTAAGAAGTTTAATGATTAGTATAGCGTGGTATTAAACACGATTTTATATTGAGGTGATGACATGGCCACAGAAGTTGTAGAAATACTTGTGACAGGTGGAAAAGCTACTGCAGGGCCACCATTAGGGCCAGCAATCGGTCCATTAGGTGTAAACATAATGCAAGTAGTTAATGAAATCAACAGTAAAACAAAAGACTACGAAGGAATGAACGTACCTGTTAAAGTTATTGTTGATACTGAAAAAAGATCATTTGAAGTAGAAGTTGGTATTCCACCAGCAACTGCTTTGATAAAAAAAGAATTGGGATTAGAAAAAGGTTCACAAGAACCAAAACACCAAATAGTAGGGAACTTGTCAATGGAACAAGCTGTAAAAGTAGCAAAAATGAAAAAAGATGCAATGCTTTCTTTTGACTTAAAAAATGCTACAAAAGAAGTTATAGGAACCTGTGTTTCATTAGGTGTTAATGTAGAAGGAAAAGATCCAAAAGAAGTACAAAAATTAATTGATGCTGGAGAATTCGACAGCTACTTCAACGAATAAATAATTATATTTTTTTATTTTTTGTCCCAATATATTTATTCATTTAGATTCATTACAAAAATAAAACTAAAAATTTCCGAGGCGTGTTCACAATACCTTGAACCAAAAGACGAGTATCTACCACATATGCGGCGTCATATGTTGTATATCTGTAAGAAGTTAAACGACTTGTAATACAAAATCTTTAAATAATTTATTGATAGATTAGATAAGGGTTAATTCAAGGAGGTCTTTAGATGACATGCACTATAATAGTAGGTGGCCAGTGGGGCGATGAAGGAAAAGGAAAAATAGTTAGTTACCTTTGTGAAAAGGATAATCCTGCAATAATTGCAAGAGGAGGAGTAGGTCCAAATGCAGGACATACCGTTGAGGTTGATGGAGAAAAGTACGGAATAAGAATGATTCCCACAGGATTTCCAAACAAAAAATCCAAACTTGCAATTGGTGCGGGGGTTTTAACGGACCCTGAGGTTCTCTTAAAGGAAGTAGAAATGCTCGAGAAATTCAATGTTAGAGAGAGATTGATTGTAGACTACAGATGCGGAATTATCGAACCTAAACATAAGGAAATGGATAGATCAAACGTCCATCTTTCAAAAGAAATTGGTTCCACAGGAACTGGATGCGGTCCTGCAAATGTAGATAGGGCAATGAGAACTTTAAAACAGGGAAAAGATGTTGAAGCTCTAAAGGACTTTTTAGGAGATGTTTCTGAAGAGGTAAACGATGCATTGGATGCTGGAAAGAATGTTTTAATTGAAGGTACCCAAGGCTCCTTACTTTCGTTGTACTATGGGAACTATCCTTACGTTACTTCAAAGGATACCACTGCATCATCTTTTGCAGCTGATGTTGGAGTAGGCCCTACAAAAATTGACCAAGTTATTGTAGTGTTTAAATCATACCCTACAAGAGTTGGAGAGGGTCCGTTCCCAACTGAAATGTCAGTGGAAGAGGCAGAAAAACTAGGAATTGTTGAGTACGGTACTGTTACAGGTAGAAGAAGAAGGGTCGGCCATTTTGATTTTGAACTGGCTAAAAAGGTATGTAGGTTAAATGGAGCTACACAGATAGCTCTTACATGTTTGGATAAATACGATGATAAATGCTATGGTGTTACAAACTATGAAGATTTAACTGAAAAAGCCAAAGAATTCATAAAAGAAATTGAAGAAAAAGTGGGCGTATCAGTTACAGTCATCTCCACAGGTCCGGAGCTTCACCAGACAATTGATCTTAGGGAGTAAAATATATCCAATATGATCGTTTAATTGTAAATATATAGATTTGTAATACCCTACATATATATTTTAATATCAAAAAATTATAACTATTTTTATCATTTTTAAATTACGTTGATTTATTGTATTTTTAAATATTAATCTTAATAAGGGATAGTAATGGAATTTGAGAAGATAACCAATAAAATATTGGTGATAGATAAGAATTACGAGATGCCATTTTCAAAGGGTCTTTTAGCTAGATCTTTAACAGCTGCAGGTATGCGACCTAGTGAAGCCTATATGTTAGCAAAAGAAATAGAAAAAAATCTAAAGGAAGAAGGGTTAAAGACTATAACAAAGGACGAACTTAGAAAGAGGATCTATTACACGCTTATAACTAAAGACTATGAGCACATCGCTGAAAAGTATCTACTATGGAGAAGAATATTAAGTAAACATTCAATCATTATACTTATTGGGGGGGCCAGTGGTGCAGGAACTTCTACAATAGCGTTTGAATTGGCTTCAAGGTTAGGAATACCGAGTGTTATAGGTACCGATTCTATAAGAGAGGTTATGAGAAGGAGTATATCCAGAGATTTAGTACCTATGCTTTATGAGTCATCATATACTGCCTGGAAAGCACTTAGGACCTCAATTTCGGAAGAAGAAGGGTGCGGATATGATAAACATATATTAGGTTTTGAAAGGCATGTGGAACCTGTTTTAATAGGTATTGAAAGTATTATTGATAGAAGCTTGACTGAAGGTTCGAGTGTTATTATTGAAGGTACCCACATAGTTCCAGGTTTAATAGGTGAAAAATACAGATCAATGCCAAATGTAATATCGTTGGTTCTAACCCTGAGCTCTGAGGAGATACATAAAAAAAGGTTTGCTGCAAGGGCAAAAGTTAGTGATAGGCCAATGGAAAGATACCTAAGGCACTTTGAAATTATAAGAAAAATAAATAACTACATTGTGGCCAGGGCAGAGGAAAATAATGTCCCAGTAATAGAAAACGTTTCAATAAGTGATACGGTAAGTGAATGCCTGGAGATTATAACTGAGAAGTTCAATGATTTAGATGAAAATGGTGATGATAGGGAGCTCTATTAACACCAATATGATTTAATGTTTTATTTTTTGGGGGTATTTATGCGGGTATTTAAAAAGAAGGATATTATTGGAATCTTACATGAGTTAGGTGTTTTATTATCATTTATTGGACTTATAATGGTAATCCCTATCCTTGTTGGATTATACTATGGAGAAACAATTTTTTACTTCGTATATCCCGCAATGTTTGCAATAATTACAGGACTTATAATTAAAACATTCACCAAACCAGTAAATATTATGTTAAAACACGCCATGGTAATTTCAGCATTGTCCTGGTTAATGGCGTCTTTGGTTGGTGCTATACCTTTTAGTTTAGGATTGGAAAATTTTAGTTATTTGGATTCTGTTTTTGAAAGCATGTCTGCATGGACAACTACCGGATTTAGTTTAATAAATGATGTTGAAAGTTTACCCCGTACATTACAGATTTGGAGGAGCATGGAACAGTGGGTAGGTGGTGTAGGAGTTCTTGTAATGGTTATTACCATACTTTCCAAAGCCGGAGCTTCGGCATATTATAGAGCCGAAGCCAGGGAAGAAAAAATATTACCAAGTACCGGTAGTACAGTTAGGAAGATATGGCAAATTTATTTGTTATACACTTCTTTAGGAATAACCCTACTTTATTTAAGCGGTCTAACACTGTGGGAATCTATAAACATATGCATGTGTGGTATATCCACTGGCGGGATGAGTATTAGTAATGATAGTTTTCCCTACAATAGTCTTTCAAAGGTTATAATGATATTAATAATGTTCATTGGAGGTATCGTTTCCTTTGCCGTTCATCATAAGATATTGACCGGTAGATGGATAAATGATATTCAAACAAAAGTTTCGATCCCCTTAATATTGTTTGTAGCATCTGTTCTTGTGATATCATCGGGAGTAGGTCCGTTAGATGCTGTTTTTACCGTGGTTTCTGCAATGACGAGTACCGGGTACTCTACAGTGAATATTTCGGATTTAAGTAATACTTCACTTGCACTATTGATTTTTATCATGGCCATAGGTGGCTCCACTGGTACAACTACTGGAGGTATAAAATTAATAAGGCTTGTAATAATGTTCAAGAGCTTCTATTATAGGTTAAAAGAAGCCGTATTTCCACAAAATACTGTAATACACAAAAAACTTGGAGATAATCCGCTGAGTTCAAATCTTATTATAGACTCATTTATAATAGCTTTTGCATACGTTTTTCATTATTTAGTCGGAGCTCTTGTGCTTATCTCTTTAGGTTATGATCCATATAGATCTATTTTTGAATCGGTTTCACTGGTGGCAAACATAGGACTATCTGTGAATATAGTAAATCATGAGCTACATCCATTTGCAAAGTTAATTGGGATTTTCTTTATGTGGGTTGGTAGGTTGGAAATAATACCTATTTATGTACTTATTATATTACCTACTATATTGAAAATCAAAGATATTAAAACAAGAAATTTTGAACAAAATGAGAATTGATAACCTTAAACCATTCCGAAAGTTATAAATAATATAATACCGTCTCTTTAATTCAAAATTTATATTTTCTTTGTAAACTAGTTTTTATTCACATTATTGAGTAAAAAACCTAACGATTTGTAGCTTTTCGAATGTCGGAAGTGAGAAACTTATAACCTTAGTTTACGTCTTCCTCACTTCATTCGATACGAGGGAAATATTATGATTACTAAACATAAATCGCCATTATTAACTGTTGATGGGATTATTGATGTTGATAATAAAATAGTTTTAATAAAAAGGAAGAATCCTCCATTTAAGGATTTCTGGGCACTTCCAGGGGGTTTTGTTGAGTATGGCGAAACCGTAGAAAATGCCGTTGTAAGGGAGATTAAAGAAGAGACTAATCTAGAAACTACGGTAAAAAAACTACTGGGTGTTTACTCTGACCCAGATAGAGATCCCAGGGGGCATACAGTTTCAATAGTTTATGTTTTAGATCCTGTTGGAGGTACCCTAAAGGGTGCCGATGATGCAAAAGATGCAAAATTATTTGATATTGATGAAATCAAAAAACTGAAAATTGCATTTGATCATCAAAAAATAATAGATGATTATCTTAAAACGATTAATTTAAAAAGGTGAGATAATGGTGGAATTTTGTCCAAAATGTAACAATATAATGTTACCAAAAAATGGAAGGTTGAAATGTACAGTTTGCGGTTTTGAAGAAGAGTTAGGAAACAGAACAGAAGAATACGAATTAAAGGAAAAGATAGAAGCTAAAAAACAGGAAGT
The DNA here is from genome assembly GCF_000376965.1 of Methanothermococcus thermolithotrophicus DSM 2095. Classification (NCBI taxonomy): domain Archaea; kingdom Methanobacteriati; phylum Methanobacteriota; class Methanococci; order Methanococcales; family Methanococcaceae; genus Methanothermococcus; species Methanothermococcus thermolithotrophicus. Next base: position 80,018 of record NZ_AQXV01000054.1, read on the forward strand.
AACAGTAATTGAAGATGTTGATACACTACCAACAACAAGAATAGAATGTCCTTCATGTGGAAACATGGAAGCTTCCTGGTGGTTGCAACAAACAAGATGTGCAGATGAACCTGAAACAAGATTTTACAAGTGTAAAAAATGTGGACACACCTGGAGAGAATACGACTAATATAGTGGTGTGCATTACTTATTGAACTAATAATTAAAAATAAAGTAATTCTGCTTAATTTAGTTTTAACTAATATGGAATAGTTAATTAAAACTGCAAACCACTATACTCAACATTTATTTTTTATAGTATTATTGTAGTATAAAATTAGTCTTAAAATTTTAAAAAAGTTAATTTAATTGCACAAATCCTTCGGATTTGCTGATTTACTCACTTCGTTCGTAAAAAGGATTATATAAAAATTCCATAGTTTAAAATGGCTTCCAGTACAATTATCGCAAATGTAATTCCTATGACCTTTTCAGGCTCTATTTTTATTTTTGAAACATCTTGATCCATATATCTTACAAGCCCTGCGCTTGTACTGAGCCCTGCATCATCATTTTTTTTCCTTGCCAAGATATCACCTTAACAATATATACTTTTTTAATTATTCATTATAAACCTTTCCTATAGTTAAGTGAATAGGCATACACATATAACTTCAAAATGTGATTGAAAATATTTTTAGTTGGTTAATGAGTGAATAGGGGCAGGTATCCTTCCTCCTCTGTTTATAAACTCCTCTGATGAATATTCATTCACAGGCATTATCGGAGCTCTTCCAAGTAAACCGCCGTATTCTACACAATCTCCTACATCTTTTCCTGGAACCGGAATTATCCTAACTGCAGTTGTTTTTCTATTTACCATTCCTATGGCCATCTCATCAGCTATTATTGCAGATATTGTTGAAGCAGGAGTTTTTCCAGGGATTGCAATCATATCCAAACCTACGGAACATACACAAGTCATTGCTTCGAGTTTTTCTAAATTCAACGAACCTGCTTCAACAGCTTCTATCATGCCTGCATCTTCACTAACTGGTATAAATGCACCACTTAATCCACCTACATAACTTGAAGCCATGGCTCCTCCTTTTTTAACTGCATCATTCAAAAGTGCAAGAGCTGCTGTAGTTCCATGGGTTCCACATTTTTCAAGTCCCATAGCTTCCAATATATTGGCAATACTATCTCCAGGTGCCGGTGTAGGTGCCAATGAAAGATCAATAATTCCAAATTCCACATTTAATTCCTTTGCAACTTCTCTTCCAACTAACTCTCCAACTCTTGTAATTTTAAATGCAGTCTTCTTTATTTCATTGCTTATTGTACCAATATCCTTACCTTTGAGTTTTTCAACAACGGCCCTCACAACACCTGGACCAGAAACCCCAACATTTAGGGTGGCATCTCCTTCTCCAACTCCGTGGAATGCACCTGCCATGAAAGGATTATCTTCAGGAACGTTTGTGAATACAACGAGTTTTGCACACCCTATACCGTCTTTTGTTATTAAGGAAGTTTCTTTGATAATCTCTCCCATTCTTTTAACGGCATCCATGTTTATTCCAGATTTTGTAGTTCCAACATTAACTGAAGAGCATACCTTTTCTGTTTTTTCCATCATATACGGTATGGAGTCTATAAGTATGGATTCTTCTCTTGTTATGCTTTTATGGACTAATGCAGTGTATCCTCCAATAAAATCCACATTTACCTTTTTTGCCACCTTATCAAGTGTTTCACCGACCTCTACACAAGCCTTTATTCCCTCTTCCCTATCCATATCCTTTAATGCACTTCCAACAATGAGTCCTATTGGAGTTACAGACAGTCTCTTATTTACAATAGGTATCCCGTATTTCTGAGATACCACTTCTGCAGTTTCAACGAGATTATCTGCAAGTGATGTGATCTTGTTGTATATATTTTCTTTCAGTGTGTCTATGTCCTTATCTATACAATCTTTTAAGTTAACACCCAATGTTGTAGTTCTAATATCCAAATTTTCATATTCGATCATTTTAATAGTTTCAACAATTTCTTCAGGAACGTACATTTTTCTCACCTCTATTGATTAAAATTTATCCGGTTTTTGGATAGTTTCAGTATGTATTAATGATGGCATTACAGAGTTCTGGCCAGCATACTTTGAAGCCTTTCTTTCAGAATATCCAATATCTGCAGGGGATAGTGTTTTACTAAATATTAGTTGCCCTATTCTTTGGTTTTTATACAGTATGACTGGTTTATCGTAGGCCACAATTTCAAGGGTGATCTTACCCTTAAATCCAGAATCTATCCAACCAGCAGTTTGATGTGATTGTAAAAAGACCCTACCAAAGCTACTTCTACCCTGATATTGCGCGCATACATCATTTGGTAGTTCTATGTATTCATTGGTAGTTCCCAATAAGCCTCCACTTATAACATAATCAACATCATACTTTTCTTTATATGTTTCTATTATTTTTTCATCTAAGTGATGGTACAATGGGCACACCATTATCGAGTTGTCTATTTTAAATTTCCTGTACCCTCGTTTTTTCTTTAAATCATAGACTTCATCTGTGTAAATTATAAATTCATCCCCTAATGTGACGTCATAAGAACACGGTCCAACAAAGTCTGGATTAAAAGGTTCAATAACAATTCTTTCTGAATTAATGTAATCTAATATGTCTTTATCACTTAACATCATTATTTCACCATCTCTGAGCAAAGCGAAGAGATCCTATGAAAACCTAACGGTTTTCAACACCCTTAACGGGCTATGAAAATCTCCGATTTTTATTTATCTCTGAGCGAAACGAAGAGAGTTATAAACCGTTAGGATTGTCCGATCTCTGAGCAACATGATCCGTCCATAATTACAAATTAATTAATGTAATCATCGTTTGCAATCACCATTATTACAATACCATCAAAATAATTTAAATTTAACTAAGTAATTATGGAAATAAATAATTTAAAGATGTAGGTTAGTCCTTCTGTATAACAACTGATTTTTCCTTTTCTGAAGGATTTACTTTAATTTTTGCATCCTCGTATTCTTTATATAGTGTTTTTCCCTCAAACAATCTATCTAAAAAGATAGCCAAAGCTGCAACCTCTGAATGTGGCTGATTCCCTATAGAAACATTGTAGTCTGCAAGATCATAAGCTTCTCTTGGAACTTTTTCTGCCCCTATGATTACAATCAACCTATGTTTTTCTTGCTTCATCTCGTTTTTTATCTTATCCATGGCTTCGTTGACATTTTCACCATACATTGTTAGATGAACAACTAGTCCGTTGTTATCTTTAAATTTTTTAATATATGACCTCCAAGAGCTCACAACTTCAAATTTAAAGTTCCCACCCCAGCTTTCTACAATCCTGTTTACACTCTCTCTAACATGGGAATCTTCCGTACTGAATATTATTTTACTGGCACCTAATGCCCTTGCAGTCAATGCAACATGGGTCGAGATTCTCTTATCCCGTTCACCTCTGTGCCCAAGCCTTAAAATTTCAACATTCATTCAATCACCTAAAAATTTTAAATTTATGCATATATTCTGAACTTTGTTTTTGAGTTTTTGTTTTAAATCGATTTTATGGTTAATGGTTATTTCAAATGTGTAGTACATACTGTATAAATTTAAAGTAGGAGGGTGTTTAGTAAATTTAAATAATATATGTTCTCAACTTAAATTTTATCGTGGTTGAATACTAACATAAATTCCGTAAACGACTATGGCTATAAAATTAGTCCTCGATTAAATATAAAATAAAAAAGAATTTTTAGATGGTTAGTTAAGATAATCTATTCCATAATCAACTTCATAAACCTTAAATCCTGGCTGAATTCCATAGTTTGTAGGATCTTGGGATTCTTTAACTAATTTTATATGTTTTAAACCATATCCATCAAGGAAGTGAAGTCTTGTATAGATACTATCTTCAAGGTTTCTTGATGCAATCCAAACATATGTATAATATTGGTTATTTCCTACAGGTACCAGTCTAACTATTTCACTAATGGTTCCATTTTTGTTGAATTCTTTTTCATAAACATTATTTCCATTCTTCACAATGACTTTGTGGAATCCTGTGGTTTTCTCACTCATTACAGTTCCAGTATTTGTATTGTATGTTAGATCATAACTTGCAATACTTGAATTTTGTATTAGTATGACGTTCATTACAGCGTAATTCTGTGTTTTTTGTATTGGCACTCTTATAAATAATGTTCCATTGTTTAGGACACCTTCTCCCCTTAATTTGGTGTAGTATCCACTTTCCCTTTCTTCATTTGGTGTATTTGGTGGCATACTGAAATCCCAGTTTCCAAACATACTCCAAACAGGTGCAATATCTGTCATCCTATTGTATGTTATAAGGTAGTCGGGATTTGGATTTTCTGGGTGTGTTGCATTCAATACTTCGAGTGCTTCTTTTTCTGTTAGGTTGTATTTATTTACCAAAATATTATAAGCTTTGGACTTACTAACTGGCAGTATTTCATTGAGTATTTTTACAGTTTCTCCAACACTGTTGTTTGTTTTGTTCATTAAAATTCCATCTTTCTCAAATGCTTTATCACCACTTGTGGCAAGCATTCTAAGTATTCCAACTGAGAGGTTTTCATTTGATGTTGAATATGCCTTTCCTACCCAATAAGCTCTTGGAGAGTTCTGGCTTCCTCCATCAAATGTTACCATTTTTCTTGTAGCCCAGGTATAAATATGCCCATTGTCCCACCAGCAGGTTATAACAGAGTTGTTTGGAGTTTCTGTTTTTATCCAATCCAAACTTTCTTTCCATCCATCGTTAAACGTAGGTGCAGTATATAATGGAACAGCACTGGCTAAAGATGGAAGAACTAATGCAATACCCAATAATACACTGAATAATTTTTTAAACTTATTTTCCCTATCTGAAGATATTATATCTGCTATCTTGTACAGTAGAAGCACTACAACCAGTGAAATTAACCCATATGCTGCAATAGGGACATATGTTGACGGCAAAATTATTTCCGGGATTTTACCGGCGTTAGTTGCAATAAATAGCAATGATACAATACCTACTACTGGGTACAACGAGTATTTAATTAAATTACTCTTGCTTATTTTAACTATATTCTCCAACTGCCCCGCAAGTATGCCTATACCAATGGCCAGTGGAGGTGTCATTAATCCTATGAATCTAACACCTTTTGTGGCAGCATAACCTGTGGCAGCAAGCCATAATATTAAAAGTAGACCATATTTCACATCAAATTCTTTTTTACCATGTCTCAATGATATGAATGATGAAATTACACCCAATATTCCAACTATAAATAGCCATATACTACCTACCGAATTATTTACAATACTGTTAAATGATGTGGCAGATAACTCGGAAACTGTAGTATAGACATTTGGCCATCCTGTTGCATGAGATACTACCTTTATTGTTGTAAACCCTACTGGAGATAAAACCCCATTTATAAAGCTATTTATCCCATAGAATACTGAAACCAGTAACCCTCCTCCAAGTACAAACAAACCGGTGATTGAAAGAAGGTTTTTGAAATTGTCAGATTCATGTGATTTTTTAACGACACATAGATATGCTAAATAGATAATTAAGAAACCTGTCACAATATTGTAGGCATACCACCAACCAGCCCACATTCTTGGATAAAGTGCAATTAATAAGGTTGCCAATGCGGTAAATATTATGGATTTTTTTAGGTTGTTTTGGTAATGTATCGCCTCCATTATAAACCATGCAATAAACAATATCGGCAGAACTTCAAATATTGGAGTGTCTGCAAATCCTGCTGAAGTTTTGTAAAGTAATGCTGGGCTGGATGCAATAATCAACGCCCCTACAACCCCACCTACATTACTCGAAGTACTTCTTCTAATCATAAAGAATATTGGTATCCCAAGTAGCATACCCATTAATGCAGGTACCCAAAATGCAGCATTCATCAAAGTTACAGTTGAATCAAAGGAGTGCCATATTGAATATATGCCTAATGTAACCAACGATAATATAGGAACTTTATCTGGTGCCGGATGCCCCGGTGGTGCATACTGAATAGTATCATATGGAACAAGTTTTCCATCTACTTCTTTTAATGTTTCTCCAAGATGTCCATGATCATGGTAGTTTTCTGTTAATCTAAGATACCAGTAAGGGTCAAGTGCTATCAAATACATTCTTCCATTTTCATCTGCAAACATATTTTTTAACTGTACATCGTTTGTAAATCCCATGTCTGCAGGCTGAGCTCTAAGCTGAAAGCTTACCAACCCCAGTACTAGGATTATGAGAAATACTTTTATATTTTCACGTCGCTTAAAAAATTCGGAAAATTTGTTCAGGAATTCCCCCATATTTTTCCTCCTAAGATTTTACTAAAAGATTAATAAATAACATATATATAAATAACTTATTATGGTGTTTTGATAAAATTTAATAAAAGTGTCTTTAAATTATATCAAAAGCACGTACTATGGATGAAAAACAACTGGTGATTTTATGGATCTATATTATGTTGGATTGCTGTTTATCTCATTTATATCATCATATATACTCACTAGCTCTATTATGAAAAAAATGATTAATGTAAAATATGGTATTGACCTGCATAAGAAAGAAAAAACAAAGGTTGCTGAAATGGGGGGTATTGCACCAGTATCTGTAAATATTGGAGTTCTATCTATTTTAAATCCTGCAGTATCAATCGTTATGGCCCTTTCTGGAATCGTTGGAATTGTAGATGATATCGCTAAACTCTCACCATGGCAAAAACTTATACTACTTGGTTTAATAGGTATCCCTGCAGGATTGTTATTGGATTTTAATTTAATTAAAATAATTTCACTGATTCTTGGAATATCAATAGTTTCAAATTTGACCAATATGTTGGCAGGATTTAATGGTTTGGAGATAGGTTTGGGAATAATATCTTCATTTTTTATAGGGTTGGTTCTACTCCTAAAGGGGGATTTTTCAGGCTTTCAAATAGTTATGGTATTTACCGCATCCTATTTGGGTTTTTTCATGCTTAATAAATATCCTGCAAAAGTATTTCCAGGAGATGTTGGAACTCTCCCAATTGGAGCATTTTTAGCCACAATTGCTGTTTGGAAGGATATAATTCCCCAACTAGTTATAGTACTTACACCCTACTTGTTGGATGCATTTTTAAAATATTATACTGCAGGAGTTACAAAAAGAGAAGACCATAAACCTACTACTTTAAAAAACGGAAAACTCTATGTTGAAGGGGGTTATCTATCTTTGCCCAGATTAATATTAAAAAAGAAGCCAATGAAGGAGTACGAGATAGTATGGGTTTTATGGAGCATATCTGCCTTTTTTGGAATTCTGAGTTTAATTTATACAACAACACAGCTACGGTGTATATAATCGACGTGGATATATAATTTAATTCCAAAAATAATAAAATAATAATATCTAATAAAAAAGTAAAAAAGTATTTTTTATTTTTTAATTAATTTGGCAATTGCAGGGTGCAACTCTGAGATTTGTTCCTGTACAATCTGTTCATACAATCTATAAACTATAGAAACTGTAAGTAAAACCCCAGTACCTCCACCTAAGGCACCTGTGAAGTCTGCCACTGCTGCTAAGAATCCAACAAATGCTGAGCTCATCACCGTAATAGGTTTTATGTATCTTCTTAATCTTTGTTCTATGGACTTTGTACTTTTTCTGAAGCCTTTAATTGCCATGTCTAAGTTACCTAATTTTTTAGCCATAGATTTTGCATCTAACCCCGAGGTTTCAACCCAGAACATACCAAATAATATACAGAATACCACCATGGCTAAGGTATAGAATACGGCATGTAATGGATCAGATATTATGCTTGATATCCCATAAGGTGTTGAGAAATAATATGCTATACCATCAACTGCTCTTCCATTTACATAGTGTCCCAATAATGGTAGTCCCATTTTTTCTAAGAACATTCCCCATAATTGGATATTTGCAAATAATGCTACAGCCAGTATCACTGGTAAGTTGGATACATAAATGAATTTTATAGGGTACTTTCCAACTGCCCCTTTTATTCTTCCATGTGCCAAAGGAATTTCCACCCTTAAACTCTCTGCATAAACTACGATAAAAAATACTGCTATAGTACCGAGTATTGGTAAAATATATTCAAATGCAGTCCATAAACTTCCCATTGTTAATGCACTGAAGAATTTCCAGAGATAACCTTGAGGTCCTAGAGCTCCTACAAATATTGTTTGTGAAACCCCTGCTGCAATAAACAACCCAATACCTGATCCAATACCGTATCTTGAAACTATTTCGTCAAGATATATCAATAGTACCGCACCTAACGCCAACTGTAGGACGAGTATTATCACTAATGACAGTGATCCTATCGCCCCAAATGCTCCAGCACCAACGAACATTAACGCCTCTACAAAACAGAGCACTATTGCAAATAGTTTTTGTAATCCTTGGAATAGCCCCCTGTTCACCGGGTTTGATAGATCCAATTTTATAAGTTCGGAACCTACGAGTAACTGCATTATAATACCTGCAGTAACAATTGGTCCAATACCTAGGGTAATCAGAGTCCCCATTTTAGATGCTGTAACAGTTTGCCAGAAATCGAAAATTGAAGGTATCTGAGCTCCCCCAGTATATACATCGATCGTACCTAGTATAAAGTACAATATCAATACCAATCCTGTCCACTGTAATTTTTCTTTAAATGAAACGTCTCTTTCAGGTCTTTTTACTTCTGGTATATATTCAAGTAATGGTTTTATTTTATGTAGAAAAGCTTCCAAGATACCACCTTGCAACATTATAAACGATAAAGTTTATCAAAAGGGATTACCCCTCACACCTATATTAATTTATCTTTGATATGGTCGTTCCCGATATATTGTATGCCGTATTCGAGGTAAATCTCTCTTTTTTTGTTTTACAACGAGTATTAAAATTTTAATTGATTACTCGTGGAACAATCATAATTAGGGCGGTTAATAACAAAAATAATAACAACAATGAAAAACAGTTAAAAATTAATAATGTAGGTATTTTTAAGAAATTATGAATATTATTTAAAAAAATATTATTATATTTGGATATTTCGAAATTATTAAAATTTCCTTTATTATCTATATTAAAAACGAGAAAAAGTAAAAGTATTATATTAAAATGGTTTTTAATATATCTATAATTCAACAACTTCTCCACCAGCAGCACTTATTTTTTCTTTTGCCCCTTCAGAGAATTCTACTGCTTTTAAAATCATTGCAGTTGATACTTTACCTTTTCCAAGGACTTTTTCGTATCCGAATTCTGTAACATCAACTACAATTTTTCCATCTTCAACTTCAAATAAATCTTTGTTTTTTAATACGAATTCTTCTATTTCTCCTACGTTAACAGTTTTAAGGCTTTTAACTAAGGTAGGGTGTCTTTTGAATCCGTATTTTCCAAAGTAATTAGGCATAAACTTGACGGTACGTAACCATTTATGTTTATGGCCTCCAGCTTTACCTCTACCACCTCTGTGACCAGCTCCCCTGTGTTTTTTAGCTTCACCGTAACCACAGGTTCTACTACCTCTCATTTTTGTGATTTTTTTACTTTTTCTTATCATTTAATCACCTTTAGATTACATCATTTTTTCCAGTAGGTCGTTTATTTTTTCTCCCCTGTAACCTAAAGCTCCTCCAACTGAAAATGGTTTCTTAATACCTGCTTTGTCGTATCCCTTTCTTGGAGGGTGTAATCTGAATACTGGTTTTAATGGAGTATCTTTTAATTTTATTTCTCCATTTAATATTTTTTCGGAGAGTTCTTCTACTGACAAATCCATTAATTCTTTGATTTTTTCTTCATCCACTCTTTTGTTTCCAGGGAGTCTGCCTCTCTTCAATATTAACTTTATAAGCGTTTCTTTGTTTATTTCTCCGTAGGTTACATAGTCTTTTGCTTTCTGTATCATTCCTTTGAATTTTTCTTCTGGCACTACAACACAGTGGTTTACCCTGTGTAATCTTAACATTTTAAGTGTGTCGGCTATATCTCTCCTTACACCTACGCTACCTCTCACTCTTACAACTGCGTAAGCCATGTTTTCATCACCTTTCCATGGATTGAAAAACCACAATAAGGATTGTGGGCTACAAACATTTCATGCTTGTCTAATAATTGATTTTTAATTTAACTCGACAAATTCTAAAGAATTTGTCTCGAAAGTGAAGAAGTTGAAAATCAGCAAGATTTTCATAGGGTCTATACATTAAAAGTAAATAGAATTAAAGTACTCTACCTTCTGTAAGACCTAATTTCTCTTTCTGTTCTGGCAAGCATCTTACGAAGTTCAAGTTTTTGAGAGCTTCAAATGCAGCAACAGCAAAGTTGAATGTTGTTCTGGTGTCTCCGAAGGATTTTGTCCATGCGTCTTTAACTCCTGCAAGACCTAAAACTGCCTTTGCAACATTACCTGCAACTAAACCTACTCCTCTTGGTGCAGGATATAATTCGATTTTAACACTTCCACATTTACCTTTAACTTTGAACGGAATTGAGTGTGGTGTTCCACAACCGCATTCCCAAGAACCGCAACCGATTCTAACCCTAATTAATGATAATTTTGCCTGAGCAATGGCTTTTCTAATTGCAGGACCAACTTCTTTAGCTTTGCCCATCCCTACTCCAACATAACCATTTTTGTTTCCTACAACAACTGTAGCTCTAAATCTTGCTCTTCTTCCTGATTTGTGCATTCTTTGAACAAGCTTAACATCTAATACTTGTTCCTCTAGATCTGGTAAAAGGGCATCTACAATTTCAGGTTCTAACAATGGGAGACCATTGTCTAAAATGTAGTCAATGTCTGTAATTGTCCCTTCTTTAACCATCTTACCGACTTGAGTTTTTGGCTCCCAAGCCTCAACATTAAATCTTCTTTCGGATTTAGCCATTTATATCACCTTATAAATTAAGGATTTTCTCCTTTATTTCCTCAAAGTGCTCTGGCAAGTCTTCAGGGTTTAATCCTTTTTCCAAGTATTTTGAGAATTGTCTTTTGTATGCTTCTTCGTCTTCCTCTTTTAAGAGCTCAGCGTAGTTTTTGATGTGTGTTCCGTTTAATCTTTCTTCATCGGCTATTACATCTTCACTGTAAGGAATATCCATGCCAGCATCAAGTGCACCTTTTAATATAGCGAAGATTGCAGCTCCTTTTGTAGCTCTTTGTAGACCTATATCTAAAACTGCTTCTTCATATCCTTCTTTAACTGCTTTTTTACCTAACAATAAACCTGTTAAGTATGCTGCAGGGATATTTCCACAATGTCCTTTGTATCCTATCTTTACGAGCTCTTTTGAGTGGGCAGAAACTAATACAACATCTCCTTTTTCATCATAGCTTATGAGCTGTGCGATATTGTTGTTTAGTGTTTTTCTTGCAACCAATCTTGGTTTTCCAGACAATAATAAACCTAATCTTTGTCTGAAATCTGTTTTCCCTTCCCTTCTTCTTCTAAAAGGGACTCTATATTTAGCACCGTGTGCCATAATCATACCTCCTTATTGATTGATTATTCTACCAACATCCCGTGGTCTTTCATGTACAGCTTCATGTGGTTTTTACTTCTAAATGCTCCACCTTTTGCCATTCTGTATAACTTTCTGTATGTTGATCTTTCTAATTTATTTTCTTCCCTTAATTCTTTTAACATTCTTCTTAGCGGTCTTATGGTGTTTATCCATCTTTCTTTCTTAGGAGTTCTAGCTCCTTTAGCACCTCTTCTTGAACCAGGGCCTTTTCTTTTACCTTTTCTTTTCTGTTCAAGTGCTTTTTTCTTTCTACCGCTACTTATACCTTTTTCTTGTTTTTTTACAATTATTCCATCTTTTATTAATAACCTGATGTCATCTTTGGTTATTGCCATTTTAACTCTGTCTAAGTTTTCAGGATCAACCCAAACCCTATCAATACCGCAATTTAAAACATCTGCGGCTATTCTTCTCTGGGTAGATACATCCATAATATCACCTTTTCTGAAAACCCGAAGGGCTTTTACAATTTCCGAATATGGTAAGGAAATCAGAATATGAAATGGTTTTTCAGTTTCAAGTGAAACGAGAAACCAGAATATTGAAGTTTTTTAAATTTCCAGACTGCACTAATGGAAATATATTTAAGAATCATTTGGTGAAATTCGCTAGGATTTCACATTATTTGGATTGTAAGCCTAATAATTAATTAATGGAATTATAGATTTAAGAGCTCTTCCTGTTTTTCTTTGGAAATGTTTAGTAATCTTATTCCCAATTCCTGAGCTTTTTTTACGATTTCTGCTCTTTTTCTTTTACCTACTGTTGAAGCTACTCTAGCCCCTTGTGTTTCAGGGTTTAATGCTTCTAATTCTTTTACATTGTGAATGAGTACATCTTCTAAACCTGAAGGGTGTAATCCTCTAACAAGAGCAGGTCCTCTGTAACCTATTTTAACAATTGCAGGTCTGTGTGCTAATTGTAATCTCATTCCGCTGTGTTTCCCTTTAGGTCTTCTCCAGCTTGTACCGATTCTTTTGCATTTGAACCAGTCTTGTCTTTTGAATTCAGGTCTTTTTTGTTTCATTTTGAGCTTTAATTTTAATAATCTTTTTAATTCACTCATAGGACCACCGTTTTTTCTTTTCTGGTCCAAGCAAATCCTTCGGATTTGCTGGCCTTCAAAATCCTTCGGATTTAGGGATTTACAAATCTACGATTTATAAATCCTTACAATACTTTTCCAGCTTTTTCTACGATGTAAATTCCGTCCTGGAATACTCTAATGTCCCTTCCTTTGACTTTTGTGGCCTGTTCTATGTTTGCAGCAGTTTGCCCTACTTTTTCTTTGTCAGCCCCTGTAACAATAACATCCTCACCGCTGACTTTGACTTTGGTTCCTTCCATGACTTTTGCTTTTCTCGGGAATTTTTCCCCTAAGAAGTTGTCTATAATTACTTCATTACCTTTAACACTAACTTTCATAGGGAAGTGGGCATATCTTATTTTTAATTTGTATTCAAAGCCTTCTGTAACTCCTTTGATCATGTTTTGAATATGTGCCCTGTATGTTCCTATCATGGCAGCCTGTTTTTTTCTTGGGAAGGTACTTTCTATAACTACTTTATTTTCTTCTTTTTTTATGACAATGTTTGGGTAAGAAAGTTCTCTTCTAAGTTCTGTTCCGCCTGATTTAACAACAACTTCACTGCCGTTTATATCGACAGAGACATTTTCAGGGATATCAATTTCCTCCCTCATTATTGCTGCGACTGGCATAATTAATACCTCCAAAAAGTGTTTGGTCCTTAGAATACGTAGGATATTAATCTTCCACCTAATCCCTGATTCTTGGCTTCGTCGTGTGTCATTAAACCTTTTGGTGTACTTACGATTAATAATCCGAAACCTTTAGCAGGTAAGTATCTTTTTTCAAATTTTTCAAATTCTTGTTTCTTAACAGCGTATCTTGGCTTAACAGCTCCACATTTGTTTATTTGACCAATTAGTTCTACTTTGTAAATCCCTGCTCTTCCATCTTCGATATACTCAAAGTTTCCAATATATCCGTGGTCTTGCATAACATTTAATACTCTACCAATGAGCTTTGAAGCTGGCTTTACATATGCCACGCTTTTTCCCACTCCTTCACAGTTGGATATATGGTTTAAGGCGTTTGCAAGTGGGTCCATTAAACTCATGCTGATACCTCCTAATCGTATTTTTTAAATCCTAATTTTGGTGCTAATTCTCTAAAGCATTGTCTGCATAAGTTAAGTCCGTATTTTCTAATAATTCCCGGTCCTTTTCTTCCGCATCTTTTGCATACTTTAGAACCGTATCCGTATTTTTTCTTAAATGGTGCTTTTGTCATATTTTCACCTTTATGTGTAATAACCTATTTAGTTATTAATCCAAATATTGGGAATTTGAATCCTGTTGATGTTTATTCTTCAATATCAACTTCGAATTTTGTTTTTATATACTCGATAGCTTCTTCTTTTGTAACTAAGTGTCTTCCAGGTAATCTACTTCTTTTTAGCTTTCTTCTTTTAACCCTGTACCCTGGCTTGTCTAAAGTTACGCAGATATCCATACCGTAAACTCCAACTGAAGGATCGTACTTTTGTCCTGGGAAGTCTATGTGTTCTGGAACACCAAATGAGAAGTTTCCTCTGTTATCGAATGATCTTGAAAAGAGTGTTTTTCCTGAAGCTTTAAATGCAATAAATGCATTTTTCAAGAATTCTTCAGCTTTTTTACCTCTTAATGTAACTTTTAGTCCAATTGGTAATTTTTTTCTAATACCAAATGCAGGGTTTGTCTGTTTTGCCAAGGTTCTAACAGGTTTTTGACCTGTGATTTCTTCGATAACTTTAGCACCAATTGTTAATCTATCTCCAGCTTCGCCAACTCCAAAGTTAACAGTTACTTTTTCTATTCTTGGCCTTTTCATGGGTTCTTTTTCCCAGATTTCTTGGAATGACATGTTTCGTCCTCCTAAATTATTTTATGATTTTTACATTGTGATAACTGGTTCGTCATCACCAACCACAAAGACATGATCTCTAACTGTTTTGAATTTTTCTCCGTCTTTGTTTTCTAGTGTTATAATGTCTGGGTATAATTTTCTCTTTTCTATTTCTACGATTTTTGCAAATTCGCCGACGTGTTTACCACCGGTAATGTATGCCAATTTTCCTTCTTCGAAAGAAACATGGCCTACTATGTCTTGCTCTGGAATTGAGATTAAAACACTGTCTCCAGTTTTGTAAACATCTTCTTCAGCTTTTGTAGCGTCAGCTAATTTTACAATATGGTTTCTTCCATCATGGAGGTTTAGCTGTATGTGCCCTCCTTTGATTACTGTTTTATTGTTTATTTTACACAATTTTACATTATTTTTATCGGTTTTCTTTAATGTGATTCTACCTTTTTCATCTAAGAGAACTAAAAAGTTTTCTTCTGTGTCAGGTATTGATAAAACATCCATTAAACCGGTAGGGTGTTTGTATTCTTTTCTTTTTCTGCCATCGATTAATATTTTACCCATTTTGATAATTTTTTTTGCTTCTCTTGCGTTGTCAGCATATTTCAAAATGTCTCTAACAACCAATAATAATGGTAATGATTTATCCATTGAGTGTGGACCTGCTGATGGTCTTACAGTGAATTTTTTAACCTTTCTTGGAAGTTGCCAGTTTACTGGAGCGGCTAATCTTTTTAGATGTTTCCTAGGTCCTTTATTTGCCATGCTCACACCTCTTAGTTATTTAAGTTTTTAAACCTCTTTTCGTCTGATTCATCCAACTTTACTATCATGACATTTGAGGGATGAATTGGGTAAGGGGTTTCTTTTCCATCCTGTTTTTTGTTAAGTACTCCTTCAACATATATTCTGTATGATTTGTACATTACTTTAGTTACTTCTCCTTCAACACCTTTGAAGCTTCCTCTTAGGACTTTTACCACATCTCCTTTTCTAACCGGGAGAGCGTTTTTGTTATACTTTTCTTTCAATTCTTTTGATAACATGGCGGACATTAATCTGTTTCTTAGGTGTAATGGTGCATTATAAAGCGCCTTTCTTTGTTTTCTTGGTTGTTTTGATTTTGTCAAAACCATCATTTCACCTTCAAGTGTTAATGAGGAAATTAGAAATCCCACTATAAAACTTAAAATCGCAGAGCGATTTTATTGTGAGAATTTGAAAACTAAAATCTCAATTTAATATTTAGTGAATTATTTTAGCTAATCTTGATACACCAGGCCATCTTTCAGCAGCTTCTTTTGAAACTGGCCCTTTGATTTCTGAACCTTTTGGGTTTCCATCCGGTGTTACAATTACTGCAGCGTTATCTTCAAATTTAACTCTTGAACCGTCAGCTCTTCTGTATTCTTTCTTCTGTCTTATGATGATTGCAGGTAAAACTTGTTTTCTCATTTCAGGTGTACCTTTTTTAACTGAAACAAAGACCATATCTCCGACTCCACCTGAAGGTAATCTTCTTGCTACTCCTTTGTAGTTTTTAACTGCAATGATCTCTAATTCCTTTGCACCTGTGTTGTCAGCACAAAACAGTCTTGCACCGTTAGGTAGTGATCTCACAACATTTGAGCCTAATCCTTTCATATATTTCACCTTTTAAAGGAATTATTGTTCTTCTTCCGCAAATACGTCATGACCTAATTTTTCAACAACAACGAATGATTTTGTTTTACTTATGGGTCTACATTCCATAATTTTTATTATGTCACCTACCTTTGCATTTATACAAGGTGGGTTGTGTGCAACCATGGTGGCTGTTCTCTTTTCGTATCTTTCATATTTTGGAATGTAACTTACAACTTCTCTTTTGATAACAACTGTGTTGTGTCCTTTGTCGCTAGCTACGATACCTTCAAATGTCTGTCCTCTTACGGATAGTTTACCGTGGAAAGGACAGTTAACATCATCGCAAACATTTTCAGGAGATTTTACATCTATCCCTATGTTTTTCATAACCATACCTCCAATATGAGCTGTTGAATATTTTATAAAGAGTTTCAGATTAATTAATAATCATAAGTATATAATATTTTTGACATGGTGGTAACTATTTAATTGACCATTTGTTATTTTTTATGGGGACCTTCAAAATAGTTTTATATCGTTAGTATGGGTAGAGTTGTTTTATCTTTCTTTTTAACCTGTCTTCAGGTCTTCCAATTAGGAGTTTTCCGTTGACATCGACTTTGATTAATTCATCATTTTTTAATTTAAATCTAAATGTCGCAATATCTTTAGGAATTACTATTTCTTTACCGTTTGATTTTTCAACAACTAATGTATTTCTAGTTTCGTCAATTACTCTACCCTTTGTACCGATTAAACTTGGGTTAGTGGATTTTACAATCTCAACATCTAACCCAATTAGTTCATGTCTTATTATATTTTGTGGTGTTATCATGGGTGTCCCCTACCCAAAGGGCACGAGGGTGTACCATCAGGTATCCTCAAGCCCTATATTTATAATTAAATAAAATATGAATAAATTATCTAACGTCAATCATATCTTTTGAGAAACCCATTTTAACCAAGGTTTCTTCAACTTTTCTTCTATGGTCTCCCTGAAGTTCAATTGAATCTTTCTTTACAGTTCCACCACAGGCACAGATGTCTTTTAATTTTTTAGCAAGATCTTTTACATCGATTAAGTCAGCATCAAAGCCTTCGACTATGGTCATCAATTTTCCAAATCTTCTTTTTGCAACATATACTTTTATTTTCTGCTCTTCTTTTGCAATTTCTTCACATACACACAGGTCTTTTGGTAACCCACATATTGGACAAATTTCGGGCATTAATGCACCTCTCACTTAATATGGCTTTTTCAAAATACTTTTTTTAGTAGATTGATATATCTTTGCCATTTTATGATATTTAAAATTTTTGTTAGGTTTGTTAGGCATTTACTGTTTCTTCTTTTTTCTTCTCGTTCATTATTGTTAAAATTCTTGCAATTGTTCTTTTAAGTTCTTTAACCTTACCAGGGTTCGAAGGAGCTCCGCCGGTAGCTTTATTTACATTTTCTTTCATTAATTCTTTCTTTAATTCTACAAGCTTTTCTTTCATTTCTTGAACAGATAACTCTCTAATTTCACTTGTCCTTAGGATAGCCATTTTAATCACCTTATTCTTCTAATACTTCGTCAACTTCTTTGATTTCGTCTCCTTTTATGACGATTTCATCAGGTAAGACTACATCAGGAGGCATTATTTTTACAGTAACACCAGTTACACCGAGTTTTAATTTAGCTAATTGGTGGGCTTTTTTAACGAGCACTTCAGATGGTTCTCCACAGTGTTTCATGTATCCTGCCATGAATTTTTCCACTCTTGCTCTTTCCCCAGTCAATTTTCCAGAGATAATTACAACGACACCTTTTGCACCAGCGTTCATAACTCTTCTCACTGCTGAGTGAGCCACTCTTCTAAAGTGCATTCCTCTTTCAAGGGATGATGCTATTTTGTGTGCAACAACTTCAGGATCTAAGTCTGGGTTTTCTACCTGTTTAACTTCAATTTGCGGGTTTTCTACACAGTACTCTTTTTCAAGTGTTTCTGTTAATTCTTTTACCATTCTTCCTTTTCTTCCGATAACGAAACCTGGTTTTTCAGCGTAAACTGTGATTCTTGTTCCTACAGGTGTTTTCTTTACATCCATATGGCTGTATCCAGCTCTTATCAATTTAAGTTTGAAGTATTCATTAACTAATGTTTCCATAACATTTTCATTTACAAATGTTCTTTCAATCATTATTTCACCTTTTTGAACGTTTAGGAAGTAGAGCTTCCAAACGAGTTTGTATCTTGTGTAACAAACGGTTATTACATCTCGTGGACTACAATCTCGTTTTGTCAGTTCTCTGGAATTTTTTTAGTGGTATTCTTCTAATATAACTTGAATGTGTACTGTTTCTTGGAATTTAGGTGATGCTCTACCAAATGCTCTTGGCATGTATCTTTTTATTGTAAATCCTTTGTTTGATGAGATATGTTTTATTCTTAACTTTTCAGTGTTTAAACCTTTGTATTCTGCGTTTTTCTTTGCATTGTCTAAAACTTTCAATATTTCTTCAGAAGCTTTTTGTGGGAATCTTCCTGCATGCCATCCAAGTTTACCTTTTCTGTGTGGAACATCTTTATCGTGTCTTTTGAATGGTACAGGCTCTTTTAAGTCAATAACTCTCTTTAAAAAAGCAATAGCATCGTCTAATTTCATTCCATTTAATTTTCTGCAGATTTCAATTGAATGTTTTCTTGAGATTCTCAATGACCTGCCCATAGCATTTGCGGTTTTTTTAGGGTCAGCTTCTATTTTGTATTTTAATTTAGCCATCTACATTCACCTCAATAGGTTAATACCTCAGTTTTAACAGAACCTTCATTGTATTTAGATAGTGAATTTTTACGTTTCCTATCGTGTTTTTAATTATGGGGTTGGTTTTTACTTTTCCAACTTCTAAAATTGGATTATTTTTATGGCGCACATTGATAGAATATCCTCTATCTTCCATATATTCAATAGCCTTTTTTATTTGCTTAACCTTATTTATATAGTTTATCATAATACCCCACAAAACCGGAATCCTGCTTAAAACAAGGCAATTATTATGTTATAATACATATATTAGAATAAGATGTTAACGAGGAGGTTTCACATAAAAAAATACGAAGGTTTGTTATGAAGCTATATCTCAAAACATATAATTTGAATTATCTTTAGTCTGAGATAGCTTCATTAAGCAAGTGAAACCTCTAGAACTTCAGCACTTTCTACATCTTCTAATTCATTTAAAGCGTTTTCGATAGGTTCTGTTCCGCCTTCTTTTTCTTCCATTTCTACCATAACGTTTATTGAGTACAAACCAAATGCTAAAGGTTCATCATTTATTCCTCTGCACAATGTGTCCATCTTTTCTACGGTTTCTTTTACTTTTTCCTTTAATGCTTCTTTATCAACTTCAGGACTTACAGGCATAACTTTTATTTTAACGAGAACTTTTGCCATTATATCACCATCTATAGGGATTATTGGAATTAGTAATTACTTAGAATATATTATATTATTTATGGTCCTTCGTATCCACATACAGGACATTTGTATACGTTGCTTAGTTTTCTGCATTTTTCACATCTTACGATTTCTCCTTTCCCACAGTTTGGGCACAGGAATCTAGTAGCGTTTTCTCTTGGAGCAATTTCGGCACTGCATGATGTACATTTGTATTTCATTTTATCACCGACTAATTTTAATTATTCTAAAGTTATTTTTGTATATATATCTTCTATGTTTCTCATGATATTTTTTATCCTTTCAGGATATTTCCCATTAACCACAAAACATTCTATGTTGTATCTAATTAAAAGTTTTGGTAAGTGTTTATCTACGGATGTAAAACCTTTAATGGCTTTTGTATTTATAGTATTTAATAGTTTTCCTTCAGGATATCTATCATATATCCCATCAACATCTGTGGCTATAATCAAGCTGTTTAAATTCAATAACTTGGCGACATAGGCAGCAATGGAGTCAGAAGTAACATCCCAAGAATGTGGGAGCTCATCTGTTGATAAAACTATTTTTGAAGGTAGAACAATAACAATTCCCTCATCCTTTAAAATTCTCTTTGCATCAAACAGATTATCTGCTGTTTTTATGCCCGATACCTCGGAAAAATACATTCCAATTAGGTCTGTGCATACTGTTGCAATTTTGTGAGCTCCGGTCTCATCTAACTCAGTTTTTTCATAAAGGTTTCGAACTACATTGGCAAAATCCCCGCCGCCAGGGATAATTATTATCTCTTCATCTGTATTTTTTAGCTCATTTAATAGTTCTTTCACCGAGTAAGTTAAGCTACCACCTATTTTTATTAGATGCATTTTCTACCTCAAAAGTTTTCTAGATATATCTTCAAACTAATGATTTAACCGATTAAAATAAAACTGGTAAAATCAGCTATCCAATTCTTTGGAATATAGTTGTTCTGCGAATGGATATTATAAATATTTACATTAAATTATAATTAAAATATTCAGCATGATTTTAATTTAATCGGAGCGAACGAAGTGAGCAAAGAGCCACAAAACTTTTGATTTTGTTCAAATTTAAAAAATTTTTAAGTGCCATTAATTGCAGAACGGCTATATATTTTAATATCGATTATTGGGGTATCATCAAAGGCATCTATTTTATCAACAAATATTTTATTATTATCTATTTTTAGGATTTTAACTGTATAAACACCTATTGGATTTGGCCTAACTGGAGACCTAGTTGAAAATACGCCCCTTATCGGATTTTCAGGGTCTCCTTTTGGATGAACTTTTAATATCTTTCTTTTATCTGGAGTGTCGCTTTTGTCAAACCACAAAAATATTAAAATCTTTTCTCCTTCTTTTAATCCGTTTAAACCTTCTTTAAACTCTTCAAAGATGTTTAGTACGGTACTGTTTTTTAATTGTTCGACTTTTCCTATCGGATATATTTTAAATGTTTTCATAGAAATCAATTTATTTTGAAGTTTTTGGGCATATTACCATTAGAAGATTAAGATATAACTAATTAATGTTTCTAAATTTAATATTTAATCTAAGTTCTTCAAAAAATGTTTAATGTGATTTAATTGTAGCTCTTGTATATTTAATGTTACTTTAAAATCTCCAAATAGACTTCTGCCATTTTTATTAAATCTTTAATTTTTATATGCTCATTTGGCTGGTGGGCAGTTTCCTCTCCAATGCCCCAAACTACTGTATCGTATCCTTTCTCTCTCAAGAATGCTGCAACTGTGCCTCCACCCATTCCACAGAGTTGCGGCTCTTTATTTAGGGCATTTCTTATGGCATCTTTCAATTCTAAAACCAATGTGGAGTTTTCTTTTGTTCTTTGGGATTTTTCTTTTTTTAGTATCTCGTAAGTAATTTCGATTTCATCTTCCTCTTTGGTATCATAGACAACAAAATAGTTTTTAATATTTCTCTTAAAGTTATCGATATATTTTTCAACAAACTTTAAAACCTCATCTACATCGTAATCAGGTAAAATTCTACAATCAAAACAAACTTCAACATATCCTGGGATTGTATTTACATTTTCAACGTTATTTACAACTACCGTAGGCTCAAAAGTAGAACATGCTGGAGAAAAGATTTCGTCCTTTTTGTCGTATCTTTGGTATAATTGCCTATACAATTCATTTCCAAAGTTGAACATAATTATATTTGCATTAATACCGTCGTTTGGAGTACTACCGTGGCACTGTTTACCTTTTATTTTAAACTTAATCCAGAGTATGTTTTTTTCAGCTATTTCTATATAGTTTCCATCAGGGGTGCCAAAATCTGGAACGATTATTAAATCATCCTTCTTAAATATTTCATTTTCATAATTATCTACTAAATATTTTAATCCGTATTCGCTCCCATCCTCTTCATCAGATACAAATATTAAATTTAAATTGTATTTTGGAAACTCATGTTTTTCAGGGGCATTACCTTCAAAAATCATCTTTAACAATAAGAACGACGAAACAATGGCTTTATGGTTGTCTTCACTCCCCCTCCCATATATCATTCCATCCTTTACAACTGGCTCGTAAGGATTTGATTCCCATAAACTTAAATCTCCTTCTGGAACTGTATCGAGATGAGATATTATATGCAAGGTCTTTTCCCTACCAAAATCAAACTTTGCAACAATATTTGGCCTCTCTATATTGTTTTTATCAACCGTGTTGTACTCCTTTATAACGCAGTTTTTTATATTGTATTTTTTTATGTATTCGTTTAATTTTCCCAATACATACTCTGCTTTTTCTTTTTCCCCATTTCCACCAAATGTAGGATTCACTGAATTTATTTTAATTAAATCAGATGATATTTTTATAGATTCATCTATGAGCTCAGTCCTGATCATTAATTCACCCCGTTGTATGTATGTTTATTATGCTGTCAGTTTGTTAAATTAGATTGAAAAATTAAAGATATAGAAAAGTATGTGTATATACAATACAAAAAACTACCGCCATAAAACTTAAAGTTAAAAACTAATTGGCATTTAAAATAAATAAAATAAAAAAATAAGCAAAGGTCGAACGTGTATAATATTATTTTAGAGGTTTATACCAAACATTCATGTCCTCTAACTTTCCACAAATGTTTGTATTGTTTACAAGAGTTCCAGTATGTTCATATCCAAGTTTTGCAAAGGTGATGTTCATGCCAAAAGATAACGCCCTTGCAATCGTATATGCTACCCTAATTCCATTTTTTCTCATTTCATCTTCCATTGCAAAGAGTAAGTTTTGGGCCAATCCATAACCTTGATACTCAGGCAATACTGCAAAATCTGTCATTTCGACACATCTATTTTCTTTATCTATCTCAGATGATGATGCCGCCACAATCTTACCCGAATGTTTAATTATAAAATAAATTACATGGGAATCCATAGTTTCAAGAATGTACTTTGGATCGTAAATTGGGAATGGATAGGTTTCAAATACTTCTTTGTATAGATTTGCCAATTCCTCTGCATCATCTTTACAGGCAATATTTAATGAGAAACTATCATCCAATTTAGGGGATTTAATGGATTCAACAGGTTTCTTACTCTTTGCAACGTCTATTACTTCTCTAACTTTTTCAGGATATTTACTGGTTTTTCTATCGTCGCTAAAGTATTTTGACATAAATAGAACGTCATCATCTAAAAAATATTCTTTTATGAATGCTTCTCCCCTATAACCGGCATTTTCAAATTCTTCCTTTAGACGACTTGGTACTTTAGCAAATATCTTAGTATATTTATTTTTGATACAAATATCATCCAACTTTGGTAATAATTCATCTACTTTATTTTGGTTCAACTTCATTAGGTAAATTCTGCTGTTCAATTCCCCTAATTGGACAACTGAACCACAAATTTTTACAATCTTATCCATCGTTCTCCCTTTTTTCAATTCTTCTGGTTCCTTGTGGGATTAGAGATATGGTTTTATCTGAATTAGATAACAATTTCTCTATTCCAACTAAATCGTGTTCTTCCCCTTCAGTATCCAAACATCTCGTACAGTTTACACAATCGTTATTACAATCGCTGCCACCATGTTCCGGTTCTTTATAGGTCGTGATAACTCCCTCATAGTTTCTTAAAATAACTCTATCAGTTCCCCATGAAATTACATAGTTAGGCATGACTGGTATTTTTCCTCCCCCTCCTGGGGCATCCACCACATATCTTGGGACTGCAAATCCACTTGTATGTCCAATTAAACTTTCAATAATTTCAATACCTCTTCTTACGGATGTACGGAAGTGTGATAACCCCTCTGACAAATCACACTGGAAGAGATAGTAAGGCCTTACCCTATTTGCAGCCAGTTTTTGATTGAGTTTTTTAATAACATATGGGCAGTCATTGACACCTCGTAACAGTACAGTTTGATTTCCTAAAGGAATTCCTGCATCTGCCAAGCTTCTCAATGCATTTTTTGAAGATTTTGTTATTTCTTTTGGATGGTTGAAGTGTGTATTTATCCACAGGGGATGGTGTTTTTTCAACATATTTACCAATTCATCGGTAATACGATAAGGCAGGACAACAGGAACTCTTGTACCGATTCTAACAACTTCGATATGTGGTATGTCCCAGAGCTCAGTTAAAATCCAGTCTAGATAATCGTCAGATAGTAGTAAAGGATCTCCCCCTGATAAAAGAACATCCCTTATTTGTGGGTTGTCTCGGATATAGTCCAGCCCTTTTTGTATCTGTTCTTTTGACGGAATACTATCTACGTCTCCAACTTTCCTTTTACGTGTACAGTGACGACAGTATACGGCACAGGCATGGCTAACATAGAGTAAAACCCTATCTGGATAACGGTGAGTTAATCCTGGAACTGGAGAATCGCTGTCTTCAGCCAATGGGTCAGCCATTTCAAAATTTTCTGTTATTAATTCTTCCACTCCAACAAAAGCCTGCTTAAAAATAGGATCGTCTCTAAAGTTTTTTACGTCTATCAAAGATGCATAATATGGAGTAATGGATAGTGGAAATACATCTGCCGCCTTCTGCAATTCTGCCTTTTCATCTTCAGGGAATTTTATTCCCAACACTTCTTCAAAAGTCTCTATATCTCTTATTGAATTTTTTAACTGCCATTTCCAGTCGTACCATTCTTCTAAGCTTACGTTTTCTGATATTCTTTCTGCAAAATCTTTATGCTTTTTATCAAATATTTTTTCCATCATATGCCTCCTTATTTATCAATTGCGGGGCTATTATATCCACATGTTCCTATGGAAAGTATGTGGCAAATATAAATCAAATAAAACCTTACATCAAAATCATTGGATAAATCCCCTGCTTAAAATAGTGACTTTTAGTTCACTATTTATGACCTTGAGCAATAGCAAGATAACCACTATCAAGATGGGATTGATGCGGTTGTCGTGCTAAAGTGTGCCAATAAATCCGGCACCTAAAAAAAGACCAATAACACAGTATAAGCCAAAAACATGTTAAAAAGCCCCATAATGAATAATTTTGTAGCACACTATAAAAACTTAACGGTGTCATAATTACAAAAAAACACGTTAAATTTCGTCCATTAGTCTGGATAGTTCTTTTTTGATTTTATTGATATAGTGGGTTCTTCCAGTAAACATGTTATATTTTAAATCAATCTGCACTATATGCAATATCGTTTTATTGTCTATGTAAAAGGTTTCTTTAATCTCTTCATTATATTTTGGATACAATAGGATTCCTTTTTTACAATCATACTTCTTCAGATAGGCAAACATCTGGTAAATGTCAGACTGGGAGATATTACTATACGGTTTAGTTTGGTCTAATTTTTTGTATTTTGTGTCAATTATTAAATAAGGTTCATTTTCCTTTAGCACTGCAATATCTGGAATTAATCTAAAAGCACCCCTATTATTTTTATCTACGGAAAAATTAAAGGAATCTTCGGTACCTTGAGAGTCTTCGATTTTCGCAGCTCTTAATAAATAATGTTTAGTATGTTGCAAATGAACATTCAAGTTTTCATTTCCAAAAATCTCATCCTTATGGTTCTTTACAATATTTCCAATAAATTCTTCAAACAAGGTATTCATATCAAAAATTAAAGAAAAGGTATGAAAATCTTTTGAATTTAAATTAATCGATGAATTTAAAATAAAGAGCTCCGCCATCTCGACATAGTATTTAAATCTCTCGCTCATTCTGTTGAAGTGGATTTTTTTAAAGTCATTTAGTGTTATGATTTTATATTCAACGTCCTCAAAAATAAAACTCAAATTATCCAATAATTTTTTATTCTTTGAACTTTTTGTTATGTTTTTCAATAGTTCAATAGTATATTTTAGAATTTGATTTATTAGGTTGTTTTCTGAAAATTCTTTGTAAGTACAGTGGAGTTTATGTTTGTTTATTATATTGTGTTTTATCTGTTTAGTTGTGTTTAGTTTTCCCTTTAAAAAGTTTAAATTTTCTTCCTTTTTGTTATAGTCTTTATAAAATCCTTTTTCGATCTCCTTTAACAGATTTTTTGCAAAAAGGTAAATGTAAATTTCAAATAAATCATTATTTTTTGTTAGGTTTGCAATATCTTCTCTTATTTTTAGTTTTTTTGTGTAGGAAAGCATGTATAAAAGGTTAGTTAGGGCCTCTTTTTCTTTGTTTTCTTCATTGTTGTATATCTTAGGTAATATTTGAATGGTTTTGTTTTTGATTTTCAGAGCTCCTACAAACTGTTTTGCATTTACTGAGCTATAACCGATTTCAAAAATTTTTAGTTTATCGTTTAGTTTTATAAGTTTTTTAACTTCATTTTTTGATAGTTCTTCTTTTTCCAGTTCTTTAAAGGTTTTCTTTTGATGTTCAAAAAAGGTAATGGTTTTATTCCTCCCCATTATTTTCCCCTATTGATTTTGGATTAATTACTGAATTTAATGTATTTATAAATTCAGCCCCCGTAAGTTCCTTAATTTCGTATAATTTTAAATCATCGTCGATTAAATCGGAATTTATATTTATTTTAGGTTTTTCCCCATTAACAAAATCCTTTAAAATCTCCTTTAAACATTCCCAATCGTTGTAGAAGTATTCCATTAACAATGGTATTATTTCATTGTACCAAACAAATTTTAAATCGTCTATATCTTCAATATTTAAAAAGTATGAATGCCCTATTCTGTGGTCTCTGTCTTTTAAAAGAGTTATTTTAGTGTTTATCGTTTTTAGAAGTTCTGATAAATTAATTCCTTTGATATTTTTATCTTTTAATAGCTCATAATTTGGTTCTATTTCTAAAAATCCGAATCTCCTTCTCAAAGCAACATCCAATAACGCTATACTTTTATCTGCTGTATTCATAGTTCCGATTATGTATAAATTCGATGGGACTGCAAACGGCTCTTTTGAATATGGGAGCTCAGTTATTATTTCGTTATCTTCTCCTAATCGTTTATCCTTTTCTAAAAGTGTGATTAATTCCCCAAAAATGTTTGAAATATTTCCTCTGTTTATTTCGTCGATTATTAAGTAGTATTTTGGTGCATTTTGAAAATCTTCTTTTTTAAATATGTTTTTTGATTTTTTATATTCTTTGAGTTCTTGCATAACTTTTTCTTTAACTTTTTTGTAAGTTTTTTCATGCGTATTGTCAATATTAATAACAACATGTTTTTTATCAACAATATTGTTTATTTTAATAACAACATGTTGGTTATTTTCTTTATTCTCCTTCGATTCTTTTAGTTTATCATAAATTTGTTTTAGCTCTTTGTAAATTGAATAATAATAGCTTTTTAGTTCATCATAAATTGAATAATAATATCCCATTTTTACATTATCTTTTCCCAAAATCCCTATTATATCTTGAATATCATCTGTAATTATATCTTGAATATTGTTTACATTTCCTCCATCATTCCAAAGCCTTTCTAAATTAGAATATAAAAAAACATGGGAACTTTTTCCGATTATGGGCATTGTGGTAATTTTGCCATCCTCATCTTTGACTATTTTACCCACCCCATATCCTAGCTTAAAAGATAATATTATGCAAATTTTGTTATCATTATAGTTCGTTATTTCAAATCTTCCACCCGTTATTGTTTCTAATTTGCTACCCACCGGATATTTTTCTTTAAACTTTTCAATTAATTCATTAAACTCGATATCGACATTATTTTCATCGCATTCTTTACTTTTCAAAACATCCCAAATTGCTAAAATGCACATTTTCTTAAGTATTCCATCTTCAATTTCATAAACAATATTTCCATTTTCATCATTTTTGGGCCTTAATCCTTCAATAAATTCCTCGTAGGCGAAAGATTGGTGAAATGTTATAAATTTACAATTTTCTTTTCTAACATATTCTTTAAATTTATTGGTAAAATGAGTTTTCCCAACCCCCGGAACTCCATATAAAATCATTTGCTTTTTTCTTTCTAAAATTTCGCCAGTTTTCTTTAATATATTGTTCATAATCCCCCCATTTAATTCATACCCATACCTAAATTTCAACAATAAAAACATATTTCCACAACTTTTGTAATATTCTCCTTAATTGGGTTAAATTTCCCCATTTAAATACTTCTTTCTTTTTTCTTCGGGAAATTTCTCAATTGCATACCTTAACATTGTTCTGGGCATGTTTTTATAGTGCATTTTTAAAAAATCCTCTAAAACGTTTATATCTCTTTTACCAACTTCCCTTAACATCCAGCCAACTGCCTTATGGATTAAATCCTCTTTATCGTTCAGTAAAATTTTGCTAATCTCTATGGTGTCCTTAAACTCATTCTTTTTTATAAAGTAAAATGTAGATAGGATAGCAACCCTTCTTTCCCACAAAATCTTTGAATTTGCAAGTTTGTACAATATGGATTTATCCTTATCAAACAGATGAGCTCCGACAATGTGCGGTGCAGTGGTATCCACAAGGTCCCAATTATTGACATACTTCAAATTGTTAATGTAAATATTATAAACCGTTTCTCTATCTTTTTTAAACTTGTGAATTAAAATAAAAAGTGCTGTGAGCCGTTCTTCGTGAAATTCGGATTTTAACAACTCTAAAATATTGTCATAGTCAATGTTTTTATATTTTTTTGCAATTTTTCTTAGGTTTGGTACTCTTACTCCTAAAAACTTATCCTTTTCCCCATATTCTCCTTTTCCAGTTTTAAAAAATCTTTTGTACTGCTCTGCATTTTTTTCATCTGCCAACTCTAAAATTTCTTTTTTTAAATCTGTAAGATTCATACCAACACCGGAAAATAAAATTAAATTAAAAAATAAAAATTATAACTTAACCCCAACAATTTTACTGAGTCCGTTTTCCATGCAAACCCCATAAAGTGTATCGGCTTTACTTATCATCTGTTCTCTGTGGGAGATTACAATAAATTGAGAGTCTTTAGATGCATTTTTTATCATCTCTCCAATCAACGAAGCATTTTTTGTATCAAGTGCAGCATCAACCTCATCCAGAACATAGAATGGTGCAGGATTTAACCTTTGAATTGCGAATAAAAACGCCAATGCAGTTAGGGATTTTTCTCCCCCACTCATAACATCCAAACTCTGCAACTGTTTATTCATTGGAGAGGCATCTATCAATAATCCTCCTTCAAATGGATTGTCAGGATTTTCCAAACTTAATTTTCCAGTTCCTCCAATTTCTCGGTATATTTCCTCATAATTTTTTGCAACCTTGTTGAATACGTCCATGAATACCTCTTTCTTTCTCATTTCGACTTCTTCAATTAATTGGAGGTACTTTTTCTCATCCTTTTCGTACTCATTTCTCTTCTCAAAGAGTTCGTTGTATCTATCTACGATAAACTCATAATCCTCAATGGCCCTCATATTCACAGGTTCAAGTTTTTTAATCTCGTTTTCAAGGTCAATTAGGTATCTCTCAAGGTCGTT
The DNA here is from genome assembly GCF_000376965.1 of Methanothermococcus thermolithotrophicus DSM 2095. Taxonomy (NCBI): domain Archaea; kingdom Methanobacteriati; phylum Methanobacteriota; class Methanococci; order Methanococcales; family Methanococcaceae; genus Methanothermococcus; species Methanothermococcus thermolithotrophicus. Next base: position 109,564 of record NZ_AQXV01000054.1, read on the forward strand.
TGTATCCATGCTACTTAATTTATTTATTGTGTCGTCTTCAATATCTTCAATATTTTCACATAGATAGAGTTTTCTCTCCTCTTCTTCTAACTTTGTTTCATACTTTGCCCTATCAATGGATAAATTGTTTATTTCTTTGTCAATATTGCTTATTTTTTCAGTTAGTTCTTTTTTTCTATTATTTAGTTCCTCTATTTTCTTTTCATAGTTTTCCTTTTTTTCTGTTAATTCCTTTAAATCTTTTGTAAGTTCTTCGTATTTTGTTCGTTTGTTTCTGAGTATTTCGGTATTTTTTTCTATGTTGGATTTGTAAAACCCGATATTTTTTTCAAGCATATTCTTTTTTTCATTTAGTTCTTTTATTTTCTCGTTTAACTCACTTATTTTAGGTATCAGGACCTCTTTAATAAGAACAACATCCCTTTTAATTTCATTTTCAAGTTTATCCCTTTTGTTCTTAAGTGACTCGAGCTCATCCTCAATTTTTCTGATTCTTACTATGTATTCAGAACTTTCAAATGATTTTATTTCACCAAGTATTCTTTCCCTCTGAGACATCGATGTACCAATTTTTTTATCGAGCTCTTCGATTTTGGATTCAAGTTCTACTTTTAAATCATCCAGATACTCCAATTCTTCTTCAAGTTTTTTGTTCTCCAGCTCCAGTTCTTTTATTTTTATGCTATTCTTTTTGAGTACTTCTTCCCTTCTAAGTTCGTTTTTCCTTGTTAGGTTTAATTTATTTTCTAATTCCATCTTTTTTGATGAATAATTTGATATTTTTCTGTTAAGCTCGTCTATGCTTTTTTTAACATTACTTAATTCGTTTTCAGTGGTTTTCAATTCTTCAGCGATTTTTTCCAGCTTAGATGTATCTATTTCAACTTTTATGTTTGAAGTTCTTCTTACACTTCCACCAATCATAGCTCCAGATTGTTCGATTACGTCACCGTCAAGTGTTACAAATCTCGCTTTATATGTTTTAGATAGTCTTTTTGCAGTATCCAAATCTTTAACTATTATCGTGTTTCCAAAAACGTACTTAAAAATGTCCTTAAATTCTTCTTTAAACTCTACTAAATCAATAGCCCTACCTATAACACCTTCTTCACCTATGTGTATACATTCAGGACCTCTTATTCTATCCATAGGTAAAAACGTGGCTCTTCCTAATTTGTTTCTCTTCAAATACTCGATTGCCCTTGCACCATCGTCCATTCTTTTAACAACGATATAGTTTAACCTGCCACCACCTGCAATCTCAATTGCAGTTTTGTATTCGGTTTTGGTTTTTCCAAGGTTACCTACAATATCAACTACTCCCGGAAGTCTTGCATCCAATACACTCTTAACGGTTCTGTTGATGTTGAAGTTTTCCATTTCCTTCAATGCCTTTATTCTGGCATTTTCTTTTGCATATTCTGAATAATAACTATCCAGTTTATTTTGATAGGTTTTTTTATCTTCTTCCAATTTTTTCAACTGTTTTTTTGAGAACTCCAGTTCTACGGCAATATCTTCAAGTTTTTTGTATAGATCCTTGGTATCTTCAGTATTGGATTCTATTGATTCAAGTTCTTCCTTTAACCTGTCAATAATTTCACAGTTTTTGTTTAAATCAAATGACTTTTTGTTTATTTCATTTTCAGTAGAGTTTAATTTACTTCTTAATTCGTAGAGCTCCTTTTGATATTCATTTATATTTTCAGATACCTTCTGCTCCTGCTGTTTTAAAATTCTTATCTGTGTTTCACTTTCATCTACCTTTGACTTTAACTTTCCTCTTTCAACCTCTAAATTTTCCATTTCTTCTTTTATTTTGTGTATTTCCCCTTCTTTTTCCATGGTTTCTTTTCTTATAGTTTCTATCTTAGTTCGTGTTTCTGTTAGTTCGGTGTTTTTGGATTCTATTTGGATTTTCGTGGTTTTTAAATCATCCAGCATATTATTTAGGTGCTTTTTATCGTTTTCAACATTTAATTCAAGTTCTTTAATTGACCTGTGTAGTTCTATGACTTCCTCGTTCCCCTTTTCGTTTAATTCATTTATCAAATCCTCTAATTTGTTTTTTAAATTTAGGATTTCACTATCTATGTTGTATACATTATTTTGAAAATTATCTTTTAATTCATTTAAGGCATTGATTTGTTCTTGTATATCTTCTAAAACAACATTTAATAACTCTATTTTTTTTGATGTTAGTATGTATTTTGTAGCCTTTAGCTCTTTGTTCAATACCATGTATTTTTCTGCATCTTCCTTGTCCTTTTTAAGTTTTTCAAGGTTGCTTCTAACTTCGTTTATCCTAATGTCTATTTTTTCTATGAATTCTCTGGCTTTTTCGAGTTCTTTTCTTGATTTTTCCTTTTTTTCGTCGAACTCTGCTACCCCACTTATTTCGTCAATTACCTTTCTTCTCTCAACAGGTGACATCTCTATAAGCCTTATTAAATCTCCCTGAAGAATTATGTTTGGACCATCTGCACTTAATGAAATTTTGCTAATCATTTCAAGCATTTGAGATTTTTTTATTCTTTTCCGTTTTTCAACTAGCTTTTTTACCGTGCCTTTTTCTCCATTATTGTTGTTTTTTTCTTTAACTTCTTTTTCCTCATACCATATTACATAGTAGTTGTTATCTCCGTTTATTTTTACTTTTCTTGAAATCCCCACCTTGTCGGAATCTATAGGGAGTTTTCGATCTTTATTGTCAAAAAATAAGGTCACCTCTGCAAACTCTTCCCTTTTTCCGTTGTGGTATGTAATTAGTTCGTTGAACTTTCCAGCTCTTAGAGATTTTGCAGATGTTTTGCCCAACACAAAACAAATACCATCTATTGTATTTGATTTACCTGACCCATTGGGACCTAAAATAGCAGTAAAGCCTGAAGGGATTTTTAATTTTGTATTCTTAAATGATTTAAAGTTCCTTAAGTGTATATGAGTCAGAGCAGTCATTTTTCTCACCAACATGATTAAAATAATAAACTCAATAAAACCGAAATTATATCCTAACATGATAAATAGTTATTATTTTTGATATTTATTGTATATTATTATAAGTTGCGTTTACACCTGCATTTACGCATGCACATTTATATGGCTCATTAAACAACAAAATATTATAAATGTTAAATAGAGTCCTATTTTCGTTACCTAATAGTAAATAATATATACGATGAACTTAAATTCTTTAGAATTATGCTATATTTTTTTAATTATAATATTATCACATGATTAAATAGGACTCTATTATAGAATGGATAATAGAAGGGATATTATGAGAAATGATATTGTACACTCAGGGGCTAACGAACTAACTTACGAAATCAGGGAGATTGTAGAAGTTGCAAAAAAAACTGAATCCTATGGTATAGATATAATTTGGGAAAATATTGGGGATCCAATAGCTAAAGGCGAAAAAGTCCCCGACTGGATAAAGGAAATAATATCTGAAACTATCATGGATGATTTTTCATATATATACAGTCCAACTAAGGGACTTTTAGAAACACGAGAGTTTTTAGCAGAATTAAACAACAGAAAAAAAGGAGCTCAGATATCTGCCGAAGATATAATATTCTTCAACGGTTTAGGTGATGCAATTACAAAAATTTACGGTCTTTTGAAAAAGGAATCAAGGGTAATTGGTCCCTCACCTGCCTATCCAACACATTCTTCTTCAGAGGGATTGTATGCGAGCTGTCCACCTCTAATGTACAAATTGGATGAGAATAACAATTGGTATCCTGATTTAGAGGATCTTAGAAATAAAGTTAAATATAACCCATCAATTGCAGGGATTTTGATTATAAACCCTGGAAATCCAACTGGTACAGTTTATCCAAAGAAAATACTTGATGAGATTGTAGATATAGCAAACGAATACGATTTGTTTATCCTGTGCGATGAGATATACAGCAGCTTGGTTTATAATGGGAAAAAACACGTTTACCTATCTGAAGTTATAGACGATGTTTGCGGAATTTCATTAAAAGGGATATCCAAGGAGTTCCCATGGCCAGGTTCAAGATGTGGCTGGATCGAAGTTTATAACTCAGAAAAAGATCCTATATTTGAAAAATATGTCGAAGGAATTTACAAATTTAAAATGGTTGAGGTTTGTTCTACGACACTTCCTCAAAAGGTTATTCCAAAGGTTATGGGTGATCCAAGATTTGAAAAGTATCTTGATGAAAGAAGAAAATACTATGAAAAAGGTTCAAACATAGCATACAATAGACTAAAATCTATTGATGGATTAACCGTGAATAAAACCTGTGGTGCCTTTTACATGAGTGTTGTATTCAACAACGAATATTTGAATGAAAAAAATAAATTAAATATCAAAAATAAGGAATTGAATAGATTTATCGAAGGTATTACCAAAGATGTTAACCACGACATGAAATTTGTTTATTATTTACTGGCTTCATCTGGAATATGTCTTGTACCACTATCTTCGTTCTGTTCAGAGTTGAATGGATTTAGAAGTACACTTCTTGAAAAGGACGAGGATAAATTAAAGTGGATTTACGATACAATTGCTGAAAAGATTGAAGAATATTTGCAATGCTAAATCCTATTTATTCTATTTTTGTTGTAACTTTTTTATAATTTATTTATAGAATTTTGAATATATTATATGTATTGTATATGACGTACACTAAAGTCTATTTTATTTAATTATGCTGAATTTACAATAAGGTGTTTTAGGTGTTTTTATGTATATTGATCATCCCATCATAAAACCAAATACAATTGAATCAAGAATTTATCAGCAGCTCGTTGTTGCAAATGCATTAAAAAAGAATACATTATGTGTTTTAGGAACCGGTCTTGGAAAAACTGCCATCGCAGCTCTGACAATTGCAGGCATACTATCAAAAAAAGACGGAAAAATTTTAATTATAGCTCCGTCAAGACCTTTGGTTGAACAACATTATAGGAGCATGACCCAGTTTTTAAACATTGGTGAAGACAATATAATGGTTTTAACTGGAAAAACGCCCCCAAGTAAGAGAGAAGCCTTGTGGAAAAAAGGTAAGGTATTTATCACCACTCCCCAGATAGTCGAGAACGATATAATTGCTAGCAGGATTAATATTGATGATTTTGTTCTTTTAATAGCAGATGAAGCCCACCATACAACTGGAAACCATTCTTATACTTTTGTAGCAAGTAAATTTAAAGAAAAAACCCATGTTTTAGGGCTTACGGCTTCCCCAGGTTCAAATATCGATAGAATTTTAGAGGTATGTGAGAATCTTGGTATAGAACATGTTGAAATCAAAACCGAAGACGATAACGATGTAAAACCCTACGTTGCCAAGGTTAAATTAAGGGCAAAGAGGGTCGATTTACCTGAAGAATTTGAAGAAAATATTAAGTTATTGAGATCCGCCTTAAAGGATAGGTTGAGGGTATTGAAGGATAATAATATAATATTTTCGATAAATGTTACTAAAACCGAACTTTTAGGACTTCAGAAAAAAATAATGGCTTTAGATGACAATAAAAAGTATGAACTGGTGAAAATAGCTTCCGAAGCCCTAAAAATAGAACATGCCATAGAAGTACTTGAAACTCAGGGAAAAAGTACATTTTTAAACTACTATGAAAGGCTAAAAACTCAAAATACAAAATCTGCAAAATCTATCCTAAACGATGCCAGAATTTTGAAAGTGGTTAATAGTCTACAGAAACTTGATATTGAGCATCCAAAACTTGATAAATTAGCTGAAATCGTGGAGGAAATCCTAAAAACAGAAAACGAAAAAGTAATAGTCTTTGCTCAATATCGGGATACAGTATGTAAAATTGTAAAAAATCTTAAGGATCGTGGGATAGATGCTATAATGTTTGTTGGTCAGTCGAATAAGGACGGAAAGGGAATGACACAAAAAGAGCAGGTAAAGGCTATTGAAGAGTTTAAAAACAATGTTGATGTACTTGTTTCAACGAGTGTCTCTGAAGAAGGTATCGATATATCCAGTGTAAATTATGTAATATTCTATGAGCCGGTTCCATCGGAGATAAGATTTATCCAAAGGAGGGGAAGAGCTGCGAGAGGTGAAGGTGGGGAGGTCATAATTTTAATAACAAGAAACAGTAGGGACGAAGGTTACTATCGTTCTGCGATATCAAAAGAAAAGAATATGAAGAAAATTCTTAAGGATATGCAAAGAATACTAAATGAGAAGCTTAAAGAAAGAGAACAGGAAAGAAGATTAGAAAAACAGACGCTATGGCAAGACACACATCAGGAGGTTATTTCAGAAGTAAATGAAATAACTAAATCTGAAGATCTGGAAAAGCGAGCTGAACAGTTAGGGTATAAAAATGAAGATAAAAAGAAGAAAGAGGAATATAAAGAACATGCTAAAAAAACTGTTCAATCGGAGCTCCGAAGGAGCGAAGAGCAACGAAATGCGAAGCATTTCGTTCAACTTACAACCGGTACTGGGAGAGTTAAAGGAGAATATTTGGATTTAAGAAATTATGGCACAGGTATTGAAAAAGCGGATTCAGACAGTTTGTTAAAGAAAAATGAAAAAGATAACCACAAAATAAAAATAATTGTAGATACGAGGGAAAGGCATATTGGAAGGTATTTGGTGGATAAAGCAAACATTGAATTTAAAACCTTGGAAATTGGGGATTATGTACTAAGTGATAGAGTTGCAGTGGAGAGAAAAATTGCAGAAGATTTTGCTGAATCCATAATCGACAAAAGGCTTTTTAAACAGCTTTCGGAGCTCAAAAAATATGAAAAACCAATTCTAATCATTGAAGGAAATGAGTTTAATAGATTACACCAAAACGTTATTCAAGGTACCATACTATCCATTATTTTAGACTTTGGTATTCCAGTTCTATTTTCAAAGGACATCAAAGAAACTGCAAATATTTTGATAAAGATAGCAGAAAGGGAACAGTTAAAGGAAAAAAGGGCGGTCTCAGTAAGGTATGGAAAAAGACCTATGTCTTTGAGGGAAAGACAAAAGTTCATTGTTGAAAGTCTTCCTGAAGTAGGTCCAGCACTTGCCGAAAGTTTGTTATTGGAGTTTAAATCCATAGAAAAGATATTTAACGCCAATAAATATGAGTTAATGAAGGTTGAAGGAATTGGTGAAAAAACCGCTAAAAAGATAAGGGAAGTTATAACAAAGGAGTATAATGTGTAAAATATGAAAAAATAAAAAATATATCTAAAATAATTGTATTTTAATAGGGTGGAAAAATGAGGGGCGGGCTATTCCATTATCTTATACCATATTTTTTAGACAAATATAAATTTATAAATCCAATTTTATCTATTATCACAATATGGTTAATTCTTAAAATGTCAGCCATAATAATTCATACATTTGATCTTCCTTTAAATGTGTATATTGGCTATTGGTGGATAGTTATAATATTAATTATAATTGTAATGTTAATTTCAAATTTTATATTGGATAACCTATTTAAAATCTTAAAAAAATATGATATTAATATACTATCAGAAAATAATATTGATAAAGGAAAATTTTTAAAGGAAAAATGGTTGTTTTATCCATTAAAATGGTATTTATTATGGGTTTTAATTTTCATTGACATATATGCTTTGATTTATTTGCAAAATGAAATTATTTCATTTATTCCACAATATTTATATAATTTTATTATATGGTGGGCTTTTAGTATATCAATGCTTCAAATAGTGCCAATTAAAATAACATTTTACAGTAATGGAGTTAATATAGGGGGTAGATTCTACAATTATAATCAAATCAAAATATTGGACAAAGAACATAAAAAAGTAGTATTAATAAATAATATTCCAAAATATATGTTCTTTGATAAAAATAAATATATTGATTACATTTTTAAATTAAATGATTTAGAAAATATATTAATTACAAATAAAGAAGTGAAACAATGATCTGTATTCCGGTAATTGACAAAAACATAACCGATGCTTTGAAAAATGCAGAAAATGCTTTAAAGGTTGCAGATATTGTGGAATTTAGAGTAGATATGCTTGAAAAAGTAGAAGAGGAAGATATTGTTAAAATGTCAAATTATCCTTGTATAGTTACAATTAGGGCAGACTGGGAAGGTGGATTCTGGAATAAAGAGGATGATAAAAGAATTGAGCTCTACAAAAAAGCCATAGAGTCCAATGCAAAATATATTGATATTGAGCTAAACGAAAAAAGAAACAAAGAATTGGTAGAATACAGGGATGAAATAGGTTCAAAAACTAAGATTATAGTTTCATATCATGATTTCGAAAAAACACCAGATTATGATGAACTGGTTGAAATTGCTGAAAAGGAACTTGAAATTGGTGATATTGCCAAATTTGCAGTAATGGCCAACTCAAAAAACGATGTTTTAAAGGTTTTAAATGTAATCGACCAGTACAAAAATAGGATTATCGGAATAGCTATGGGCGAAGAAGGTAAATTAACGAGAATTTTAGGAACTCAGTTTGGTTCTATTCTGACCTTTGCAGCTATGGAAGGAAGAGCTTCTGCTCCTGGACAGGTTGATGTTGTTAAGTTGAAGAAGATATGGGAGCTCTTGGAGTAAATTATAATTGTATCCTAAAAATTAACTCATCCCCATTTTTCAATCTCTCAACAATTTCGCGGTTTAAATCTTTTGCACTTTTATCCGCTTCAATCATCAAAGTTCTTGGACAAATAAAATTGCTCTTCCTAATAACTATATCGGTTGGATGGTTTAAAATTAAATCCTTATGTCCTTTTCCTATTATGGTTTCTTTTAAATCCCCTACGATGATTTCCACAATAATTTTATCACTTTTTCTGAGCTCATTCTTAAATTCTTCTGAAAAATCTATCATGGATTTATCTGCACAGATTCCAATTATGCAATCGCCAGTAGGGGTTAAATAGTCTTCTTTAGTTATTTCTAAAGTAGTTTTATGTGTGGATTGTACATTTGGATGTCCTTTTGCGTATATTGTAATGCAGTAGTTATCTCTGTCACCGTTATCATTATTAACATCATATTTATTAGATATATTATTGTCCATATTCTCACCGTACATGATACAGTTAGATTATTATATAAAATATATAATGTATATTACATAATAGGATACTTTAGATGCGGTTTTAGGTTGTTTCACAATATTTACATAGATATTAAATAAGCTTAATACATAAGCATTTCAATTTTTAAAAACATTGTTGCAATCACTTGACGTGAAACTTGCAATCACTTCGTGAAACGACTATATTATGTGTGGTGAGACTATGAAGGAAAAACTAACAAAAGTAAAGGACAACCTGTGGGAACTACCTAAGGACTATAAAAACGAGATGAAAGTTCCTGGAAGGGTTTATTTAAATGATGAATTATTTGAAAACTTAGAGGAAGGAGTTTTTGAGCAAATAGCCAATGTGGCATGTCTTCCTGGAATACAAAAGTACTCTCTTGCAATGCCAGACTGTCACTATGGGTATGGATTCTGTATTGGTGGAGTGGCAGCATTTGATGAAAGAGACGGAATAATAAGCCCTGGAGGGGTTGGATTTGACATCAACTGTGGGGTAAGGTTAGTTAGAACCAACTTAACAAAGGATGACGTTAAACCAAAATTAAAAGAGCTCGTAAATGAAATGTTCAAAAACGTTCCTTCTGGATTGGGTAGTAAGGGAAAGATAAGAATAACTAAAAATGAAATAGACGATGTTTTAGAAGAAGGGGTAAAGTGGGCAATAGATGAAGGTTATGGATGGGATGAGGATTTAGAACACATTGAAGAGAGAGGATGCATGAAAGATGCAGATGCATCACTTGTTTCAGATAGTGCCAAAAAGAGAGGACTTCCACAACTGGGCTCTTTGGGAAGTGGAAACCACTTTTTAGAAATACAGTATGTTGACAAAGTTTTCGATGAAGAAACCGCAAAAGTCTTTGGAGTTGAAGAAGGACAAGTTTTAGTTATGATTCACACAGGTTCAAGGGGATTGGGTCATCAGATATGTGCCGACTACATTAGGTACATGGAAAGTGCTACCAAAAAGTATGGTATAAAGATACCAGACAGACAGTTGGCATGTGCACCTATACAGTCAGAGGAAGGTATAAACTACTTTAAAGCTATGAGCTGCGGAGCAAACTATGCATGGGCAAATAGGCAGCTTGTTACTCACTGGGTAAGGGAAAGTTTTGAAAAAGTATTTAAAACTTCTGCAGAAGATTTAGAAATGGATTTAATATACGATGTAGCTCACAATATAGCTAAAAAAGAAAAACATTTAATTAATGGAAAACTAAAGAATGTTGTAGTTCATAGGAAAGGAGCTACAAGAGCATTTGGTCCAGGAAATGATGACGTGCCATCCAGATATAGAGATATTGGACAGCCTGTAATCATACCTGGAGATATGGGTACTGCTTCGTACCTTATGCATGGTACAGCTGTTGCCATGGAAGAGACTTTTGGATCAACTGCCCATGGTGCAGGAAGAGCTCTTAGTAGATCAAAGGCATTGAAGATGTACAATGGAAATGAAATTAAGGAACAGCTTGAAAAAAGAGGCATAATCGTTATGGCTGACTCTAAAGGAGTAATTGCAGAGGAGTGCTCAGAGGCATATAAGAGCATTGAACTAGTTGCAGATATATGTCATAACTCAGGAATATCCTTGAAAGTCAGTAGAATGAAGCCTATGGGAGTAGTTAAAGGATAAAGTATATTTTGGATCCAACCGAAACTCTTTAAAAAATTTCGATCCAACACTTTTTTAAGGTTGGGATAATAATCATAAAATTATCCATCATAACATAAAAGGTGAAAAAAATGAAAATGAAAGTAGGTGTCTTGGGAGCCACTGGAAACGTAGGTCAGAGATTCATACAAATGCTTGAAAACCATCCAATTTTTGATTTAGAGGTTTTAGCAGCATCACAGAGAAGTGCAGGAAAAAAATATTCTGATGCGTGCTACTGGTATCAAACAGAACCTATTCCAGAAGAAATTGGAAATATGGTGGTAGTTCCGACAGATCCAAACCATGAAGTATTTGAAGATGTTGACATAGTATTCTCTGCACTTCCAGCAAGTCTTGCAAAAACTTTGGAACCTGAGTTTGCAAAAGCTGGAAAACTTGTTTTTTCAAATGCCTCAGCAATGAGAATGGAAGAAGATGTTCCGTTAGTAGTTCCTGAAGTTAACAATGAACACTTCAATATAATAGAAACCCAAAGAGAAAACAGAAACTGGGATGGGGCAATAATTACAAATCCAAATTGTTCAACCATTGGTGCAGTAATTACATTAAAACCAATTATGGATGAATTTGGAATAGATTTAGTTAACATAACAACAATGCAGGCTGTCAGTGGGGCAGGTTATGATGGAGTATCTTCAATGGCAATTTTAGACAACCTGATTCCATACATAAGTAGCGAAGAAGAAAAGATGGAATCTGAAAGTTTGAAGATATTGGGTGGAATTGAAAACAATCAGTTGTTAAATGCTGAATTTAAGATTGGAGTTTCCTGTAATAGGGTTCCAGTTATAGATGGCCACACTGAAAGTATATTTGTTAAGACAAAAGAAGAAGTAGAACCTGAAGATATTAAAAAGGTCATGGATGAATTTGATCCATTAAAAAAGTACGATTTACCAAGCTATGCAAAACCTATTGTAGTTAGGGAAGAGCCAGACAGACCACAGCCAAGATTGGACAGAAACACAGGAAATGGAATGTCAATCGTAGTAGGAAGAGTAAGAAAAGATCCAATATTTACTGTTAAATATACTGCACTTGAGCATAACACAATCAGAGGAGCTGCTGGAGCAAGTATTTTAAATGCAGAATTATTTGTTAAGAAGTATTTATAAGTAAATATAAACAAAATTTATTTTTTACTATTTTTAAGACAAACTTATAAAACTTATAAACGGTTTATCTATTATTTTGAATATAATTTATGCATATATTCAAATGTTTTTAAAATATATTAAGATTTATTGATATATCGAAAGGTATAAATATAACAATATCCATCTAAATATTACGCAGTACTAATAATCGAGGTGTTACAATGATTATATGGAATCTAATATGTCCGAGCTGCGGTAAGAGGACGAGGTATGAAGTGGATGTATGTCCGTGTATGGCTTCAGAAGTACCTTTACCAGAATGCCCGGTTTGTGGGGAAAAAATGACCTATGATATAGGTTCATTAAAGGGTAAAAGAAGGAGGAAGTAGTATGGATCCAATGTATTTACTCAATGTAGCCTGGCAAACACTTGTGGACTATTTGAATCTAAACAGGACTATAGCCCTTATAATAGCATTTCTTATAGCCGGGGGAATAGCTTCAATGATAAATAAAAACTTCATATTGAAGTACTTTGGTCCAAAAACCCCAAAACATATATCCTACTTAGTGGCATCTGTAAGTGGATGTTTACTGGCAGTATGTTCTTGTACGATTCTTCCATTGTTTGCAGGAATCTATAAGAGGGGGGCAGGTATCGGGCCTGCAACAACGTTCTTATTCTCAGGACCTGCAATAAATGTTCTGGCAATTTTTTATTCAGCTGCCTTGCTAGGATGGGGTATAGGATTATTTAGAACAGCCTCTGCAGTAATACTTTCCATATTGGTCGGTTTAGGAATGGCACTTATATTTAAAAACGAAGAACAAAAGAGGAACTTTAGAGTAAGGGAGGAAAGTAGCGTTTCAACAAAACCAACCTATCAAACTGTAATATTCTTTGCCATACAGTTACTCATGCTAATTGTCATAACTGCATCACCTAAGTTAATTCCTGCATTGAGTGTATCTTTAATTGGCGGGTTCTTAGTTAAACACCTAATAACTATAATATTGGCGGCAGTATTGGCAATAGTTACTGTAAAATGGTTTTCCAAGGATGAAATAAATTTATGGTTCAAAGAAACATTTTCACTTATGAAGATGGTTGTTCCACTACTGCTATTTGGTGTGGCGTTAGCAGGAATTTTAAAGGCGTTAATACCACCAGCCATAATAGCCAATTATGTTGGGGGCAATAGTTTAAGTTCAAACTTTATAGCTTCGTTCATAGGAGCTCTAATGTACTTCTCCACATTAACTGAGGTTCCAATCGTCAAATCATTAATGGAATTGGGAATGGGTAATGGACCAGCTTTAGCACTACTTTTAGCAGGTCCAAGTTTAAGTATTCCAAGCGTTTTAACTATAGCAAAAGTTATGAGTAAAGCAAAATCACTAACATATTTAGGATTGGTTGTATTATTCTCAACCATCGCAGGAGTTATATTTGGAAGTTTGTAAATAATAAATAACTAAATAAAACAAAACCATTAATACAACAAAAAACGGTGATAACATGTTAGTTAGAGTATTTGGTTTAGGATGTCAAAAATGTACACAAACCTATGAAAATGTTAAAAAAGCAATAGAAGAGTTAAATATAGATGCTGAATTGGTAAAAATAAGTGACATCAACGAAATGTCAGAATGGATATTTGTTGCACCAGGTGTTGCATTTGATGACGAAGTAGTTTTTGAAGGTAACGTTCCAACAGTTGAAGAAGTCAAGGAAGAGCTTAAAAGATATTTGGAAGAGTTGGAGTAAATATGATTCATTCTCATTCTTTTTTATTAGTTTTTAGTAATGGAGATCTATTCAATTACTATTGATCCATAGCCTACAACTGAGGAATAATCTCCTGTAACATCTCCGGAAGTTGAATAGGATAGCAATCTTGAATTTTTAGCACCCAGTAGTTTCATAGCTTTAATCATTGCTATTACTGGTCCGCACCCGCACATGCTTATGTTGTTGCTTGCAACATCTGTGAAGAGCTCTTCTTCGTTCATATTTAGGATGTCTTTCATTACAATAGCATCTTTTTTTGAAGCCACTTCCTGTGGTTCGTAATGTGAAAAATCACTTGAGGCAATAATTACAACCTTTTTGTTTAATTCTCTGGCTATTTTTGCTATAAAGTACCCAACATCTGCTGCGGTTTCATAGTCCTGCATCATCATGCTTATTGGAACAATTTTAAACTTTGCAATATTCAATAATTCAAGATGCTGTAAAAATGGAAGCTGGACCTCTATGGAGTGTTCCCTAATATGTGCTGTTTCATCTAAATCCATAACATCGCATTCTTTCCAAAGTCTATCTATAAATTCAATATCTGGTTCAACATCCCCTAAAGGAGTTCTCCAGATATCATTCATTGTTGAAACTCCAGAGCCTAGTCCAGTATGGTTTGGGCCGAGAATTACTACTGTTATGTTGTTATCCACTCTCTTTGAAAGAGCTTCATAGGAATATGCTGCTACAGGTCCAGAATACGGGTAGCCTGCATGCGGACAGACCAATCCAACAGGTTTTTCAAAAATTCCCTTTTTTGAAGGCAATAATCCTGGTCCAAGTGGTTGTAGGTAGCAATGTTCTATCATTTCAATTAGTTCATTAGGATCTGCCGGATAAAACATGCCAGCAGCTATAGGATATCTTACCATAATTTCCCCCCATATTAATATATATGTTGTAAAACCTTAATGTCATGTATATGTTTTGATTCATTTATATTTTTTTAAGGATAATATACTATTGCAGGTAGTGTGTTTAAGATATAAAATCACTCACTAAATTATTGGTGTAATTGATGGATCATTTAAAAAAGACAGTGTGCAATTTCAAAATACAAGCACCTGTTTTAACTATCGATGAGCGTAGCTTGATGAGTTATAAAAACTCTTTGAGTTTTTATTGTATGTATCAAATTATCAAATGGTGGTACTTACCCATGAAGTCCTAAACATTTAAATATTAAAAAAGTAGAGAGTGTCTTATAAATTAGAGTTTGAGGATGTGTCAACTTAACAACCTCACCAATTATAAACCATTGAGCTCTTAACCAACTAACAACTGTTTTAAAACTCTATGGTAGCGGACCATCCAGAGGTGGTTTCATTTCCAACTTTTAGATCGGTCTCGTAGATTACCACCAAGTTCCCCCCATGTTCTTCTTGGTTAATCTAAAACCTCTTTAAATTTATGGCAGTATTTTCTGACCGGTTCATACACCTGTCTTTTAGATAATTTAATGTTATAAAAGGTCTGTACAAATCTTAACCTCTATCGATATCTTATTTCACTTAAAGGGCTTTTTCTCATTAATCGCTTCTTATTACTTCTATCATGAGCTCGCATTGTTATTTTTTGAGGGCAGGTATTAAAATTTATTTTGACACGCTCTGATAGTCTATACAAAAAGTATAAAAATAACTTTTTACTATGTTATTGAGTCATATATCTAAATAAGGGAGGAAGTCTCTGGGACTATATGGCGATGTGCGTTAAGAAAAAATACAAATACATCGATAAATTAACATAATTTACGTCAATCTATAATCTATTTATAACTTATTAAATATTCTGCACATCGCTAATTTTAAGAAACACTCAGAGATAAATAACTCCGGAGTAAAAAATGAGAAGGAGGAATAATATGGATATAAACAGAGCTATAAGAGTTGCGGTAGATACCGGAAAAGTAGTTTTAGGTACAAAACAGGCCATAAAGAATATAAAACACGGCGAAGGTAAATTGGTAATACTGGCAGGAAACTGTGCAAAAAACGTTAGGGAAGACGTAGAATACTATGCAAGACTTTCCGAAATCCCAGTTTATGACCATCCTGCAACATCATTGGAATTAGGGGCTATTTGTGGAAAACCTTTCCCAGTTTCTGCACTAGTGGTTATTGAACCAGGAAACTCCGCTATTTTGAACTTGAAAAATGAATAATTAGGTGATTTTGATGAAAGTCAAACTAAACACAGACGACATAATGAAGATAAGCTTTTTTGAAAAAATGACTGGGGCACACGTCATGGATAGTATTTCCGATGACGAAAAAATTGTTTTCGTCGTTAAAGAGGGAAACATTGGTGCAGCCATTGGGAAAGGCGGAGAAAACGTAAGAAACGCCATGGAAAAATTTGGCAAAAAAATAGACCTGATAGAATACTCCGATGATTTAAAACAATTTGTTAGAAACATTTTTGCCCCAGCAAAATTAGAAGATGTTTGGATAAAAAAATTTGGGGACGATTTAGTAGTATATATAAGGATACATCCTAAATTAAGAAAATCAATAATTGGAGATAAGGGTAAAAACATCGACAGAGCTGTAAGTATTGCAAGCAGACTGGCTGGTGTAAAAAACATTAAAGTTGTTGCTGGATTGAGAAAAGACAGTAGGGATGAAAGAAGACCTGCTAGAACACCATCTAAAGAAGAAGCACCTGAACAACCTAAAACCGAAACTAAAGAACAAACCCCTGAAGAAAATGTAAAAAATGAACAATAAGGTGATACATAATGTCAGGAAGTAAATCCCCAAGAGGAGAATTTGCAGGAAGAAAATTATTATTAAAAAGAAAAGAAAGCAGATGGCATCACTACAAATATGTTAACAGAGTATTAAACTTAAAAGTAAAAGCAGATCCATTAGAAGGAGCTCCTATGGCAAGAGGAATTGTTATCGAAAAAGTTGGTTTAGAAGCAAAACAGCCAAACTCAGCTATTAGAAAATGTGTTAAAGTTCAGTTAATTAAAAACGGTAGAGTTGTTACAGCATTTGCTCCAGGAAACCATGCTATCAACTTCATAGACGAACACGACGAGGTTGTTATTGAAGGTATTGGAGGTCCTAAAGGGCAGGCAAAAGGGGATATTCCAGGAGTTAGATTCAAAGTTATCAAAGTAGGTAAAAACTCATTAAAAGAGCTCGTTAGAGGAAGACAAGAAAAAGTTAAAAGATAAATTAATCGATGGAGTAAATAAATTAATTAATAAATTAAAAGTTAAAAGGGTGAGATCTTGGAAATTAAGTTATTTAACAAGTGGGATACTACCGAAGTTGTCGTCAAAGATCCAAGCTTAAGAGGATACATTAACGTAGCTCCAGTTTTAGTACCTCATTCAGCAGGAAGAAACTCAAAGAAAATGTTTGACAAAGCTAAAATGAACATTGTAGAGAGATTAGTAAATAATTTAATGAGAAAAGAGCACAACACCGGTAAAAAACAGTTGGTTTTAAGTGCAGTGGAAGAAGCATTTGAAATAATCCACAAAAGAACAAAAGAAAACCCTGTTAAAGTTTTAGTTGAAGCTTTGGAAAATGCAGGACCTAGGGAAGAAACTACAAGAATTTCTTACGGTGGTGTAGCATTCCTCCAATCCGTTGACGTATCACCATCAAGAAGATTAGACACTGCTTTAAGAAATATAGCACTTGGAGCTTTACAAAGCGCTCACAAGAGTAAAAGAAGTATTGCAGAATGCATAGCAGATGAAATAATAGCAGCTTCAAAAGCAGACATGCAAAAGAGCTTTGCTGTAAGGAAAAAAGAAGAAAAAGAAAGAGTTGCTCAATCTGCAAGATAATTTTATATACTATAATACTTTTTTATATATTCAATTTTATCGGAATTTAGTAATCTTTGTTAACAATTTGTGAAGTACTCAAAAAAATAAAAGAGTGAGATAATGGGAAGAAGAGCAAAAATGGTTGAAAAAGTTAAAAATTTAATGGAAACCCACGATAGAATAAGAAATATAGGTATTTGTGCCCACATTGATCACGGTAAAACAACATTATCCGATAACCTCTTAGCAGGAGCTGGAATGATATCCAAAGACTTAGCAGGAGACCAGCTTGCATTGGACTTCGATGAAGAAGAAGCCGAAAGAGGTATTACAATCTATGCTGCAAACGTTTCAATGGTTCACGAATACGATGGAGACGAATATTTAATTAACTTAATAGACACACCAGGTCACGTTGACTTTGGTGGGGACGTTACAAGAGCTATGAGGGCCATTGACGGTGCTATTGTTGTTTGCTGTGCTGTAGAAGGAGTTATGCCACAGACCGAAACTGTTTTAAGACAGGCTTTAAGGGAAAAAGTAAAACCTGTTTTATTCATCAACAAGGTAGACAGACTTATCAATGAATTAAGGTTAACTCCTGAAGAGTTACAAAACAGATTCATGAAAATCATTGCAGAAGTTAACAAATTGATCCAAAAAATGGCCCCAGAAGAATTTAAAAGCGAATGGATTGTAAATGTTGCAGATGGTAGTGTAGCATTTGGTTCAGCATACAACAACTGGGCAATTTCAGTTCCATACATGCAAAAAACAGGAATCACATTCAAAGATATTATAGACTACTGTGAACAGGAAAACCAAAAAGAATTAGCAGATAAGGCTCCGTTACATGCAGTTGTATTGGATATGGTTATTAAACACTTACCAAACCCAGTTAATGCTCAAAAATACAGAATTCCAAACATCTGGAAAGGTGACTTGGAATCTGAAATTGGTCAATCAATGGTTAAATGTGATCCAAACGGACCACTTGCAGGGGTTATTACAAAAATTATTGTTGACAAACACGCAGGGGCAATCTCAGCTTGCAGATTGTTCAGTGGTAGATTGAAACAAGGTGACGAACTTTACTTGGTAGGTTCAAAACAAAAGGCAAGAGCTCAGCAAGTCGCTATCTTCATGGGTGCTGAGAGAGTGCAAGTACAGAGCGTTTCAGCAGGTAACATCTGTGCTATCACAGGTTTAAAAGAGGCTACTGCAGGGGAAACAGTTTGTAGCCCAGGAACAATTTTAGAACCTCCATTTGAATCCATGACACACGTCAGTGAACCAGTCATTACAGTAGCTATCGAAGCTAAAAATACAAAAGACTTGCCAAAATTAATTGAAGTTTTAAGACAGATAGCAAGAGAAGACAATACCGTAAGAGTCGAAATTAACGAAGAAACTGGAGAACACTTAATCAGCGGTATGGGTGAGCTCCACATAGAAGTTATAACCAACACAAAAATAGGAAGAGATGCAGGTATTGAAGTGGATGTTGGTGAACCTATAGTTGTTTACAGAGAAACTGTGACAGGAAAATCACCAGAAATCGAAGGTAAATCACCAAACAAACACAACAAACTTTACTTCATAGTAGAACCATTAGAAGAAACAGTATACAACGCATACAAAGAAGGTACAATCCAAGACGAAGACTTCAAAAAGAAAACCACACAAGAAACTGAAGCTAAGTTAGTTGAAGCAGGCCTTGACAAAGAAGAAGCTAAGAGAGTAATGTCAATCTACGAAGGAAACATGCTCATCAACATGACAAGAGGTATTGTCCAGTTAGATGAAGCTAGAGAATTAATTATAGAAGGTTTCAAAGAAGCTGTAAGAAACGGTCCATTAGCTGCTGAAAAAGTTCAAGGAGTAAAAGTTAAGTTAATGGATGCGGTATTCCACGAAGATGCAATCCACAGAGGTCCTTCACAAATTATACCTGCTGTAAGATTCGGTGTAAGAGACGCAATTACACAGGCAAAACCAGTATTATTAGAACCTATGCAAAACGTATTCATCAGCACTCCTCAGGACTACATGGGAGATGCAATGAGAGAATTGAGCAACAGAAGAGGACAAATCTTAGATATGGAACAAGAAGGAGATATGGCTATAATTAAGGCTAAAGCTCCAGTTTCAGAAATGTTCGGATTTGCTGGTGCAATAAGGGGAGCTACCCAAGGTAGATGTCTCTGGAGTATTGAATTTGCAGGATTCGAGAAAGTTCCTGGAGAGCTCCAGCCAAAAATAATAAAAGAAATTAGAGATAGAAAGGGGTTAAAATCAGAATAAACGCCCTACCATAAAATATATATACCCCCTTTCACTATTCACTATTACCATGATGACCAGATATCGTATTTTCTAAAATAAGCCAGATATCAATAAAACAATACTAAAACGCTTTTAAAACTAAAAAACAAATAAAATAATTGAAACCAAATAAATTGGAGGAGATATTATGGCAAAAACAAAACCAATATTGAACGTTGCATTTATTGGACACGTTGATGCTGGTAAATCAACAACTGTCGGTAGAGTTTTAATTGACGGTGGAGCTATCGACCCTCAGGTATTAGAAAGATTAAGAAAAGAAGCTGCTGAAAAAGGTAAAGCAGGTTTCGAATTTGCTTACATTATGGACGGTTTAAAAGAAGAAAGAGAAAGAGGAGTTACAATAGACATTGCTCACAAAAAATTCGAAACAGGAAAATACGAAGTTACAATCGTAGACTGTCCAGGACACAGAGACTTCATTAAAAACATGATTACCGGTGCTTCACAAGCTGATGCTGCAATTTTAGTTGTTGACGTAAACGACGCTAAAACAGGAATTCAGCCACAAACAAGAGAACACTTGTTCTTATCAAGAACACTCGGTATAAACCAATTGGCAGTTGCAGTTAACAAAATGGACACAGTTGACTACAGCCAAGAAGCTTACGAAGAATTGAAAAAGATGATCTCTGACCAGTTATTAAAAATACTCGGTTACAACCCAGACAACATTAACTTCGTTCCAGTTGCATCCTACCACGGAGACAACGTAGTTAAAAAATCAGACAAAACACCATGGTACAAAGGACCTACATTAGTAGAAGTTATTGACTCATTCCAACCACCACAAAAACCAACAAACTTACCATTAAGATTACCTCTCCAAGACGTTTACTCAATTACAGGGGTAGGTACAGTTCCTGTAGGAAGAGTTGAAACAGGTATCTTAAAACCAGGAGACAAAGTTATATTCGAACCTGCTGGTGTTACAGGAGAAGTTAAAACAGTTGAAATGCACCACGAACAACTCCCACAAGCAGAACCAGGAGACAACATTGGTTTCAACGTAAGAGGTGTTGGTAAGAAAGACATCAAAAGAGGAGACGTTTTAGGACACGTAGACAACCCTCCAACAGTTGCAGAAGAATTCACAGCACAAATCGTTGTATTACAACACCCATCAGTTATCACAGTTGGTTACACACCAGTATTCCACGCACACACAGCTCAGGTAGCATGTACATTTGCAGAAATCCAGAAAAAATTAAACCCAGCTACTGGTGAAGTATTAGAAGAAAACCCAGACTTCATCAAAGCAGGAGACGCTGCAATTGTAAAACTTATCCCAACAAAACCAATGGTCATTGAAAACGTAAGAGAAATCCCACAACTCGGTAGATTCGCTATCAGAGATATGGGTATGACAGTTGCTGCTGGTATGTGTATAGATGTTAAAGCAAAAAACAAATAAATTAATTAACTAATTTCTTTTTTCTTTAATCAACGACATTATGGTGAAAACTCCCTCAAAAAGTGTTTTCACCTATTTTTTTTATTATATGCAGTTATATCATAAAAAAGGTGGATACTATGCAAAAAGCAAGAATTAAATTGAGCAGTACAGATCACAAAGAATTAGATGGCGTTTGTAGCCAAATAAAAGCAATTGCTGAGAAGACTGGAGTAGATATGGCAGGACCTATTCCATTACCAACAAAAACATTGAAAATCACAACAAGAAAGTCAACAGATGGAGAAGGTTCTTCAACATTTGACAGATGGTCAATGAGAATCCACAAAAGAGTTATCGACATTGAAGCTGATGAAAGAACAATGAAACACATCATGAAGGTAAGAATTCCTGACACAGTTCAAATTGAAATCGAATTGAGAAACTAAGTTTTAAAACTATTTTAACTCTTCAGAAGCCTTTTTAATGTTGCAATCTGAAAAATGAGGATTGCAATAATCTCTCTTTTTTTAATGATTCTTTAAACTTAAAATTAAATAGAAAGGTATATATAAAAAAATCTTCAATCTTTATATATGACCTCATCCCATAGTGGGTGAGGATTACTGTACTTCGATACTGTGTTCCATGGTGGACATAGTGTAGTTTATTATTTTTCAGATTTAGCTTTTTTTGTGCCGTTTATTTATGGTTTATAGATTGTTATTTAAATTTTAATTTATATTTTTATATATGTTAATAGTAATTTATATTGTAGTTATCCAATACACCCGGTAGTATCTACTTCTAAAGTGTATTGAAAATCCATATTAACGGTGATAATTTTGGTATTCAAAGCCTACGACGTGAGGGGAATATATAAAGAAGAGCTCGATGAAAATTTTGCATATTCACTCGGTAAGATACTTGGTGAGAAGTACGAAAATGTCCTTGTTGGTAACGATGTTAGAATAGGTTCAAAAAACCTTGTAAAACCTTTTATATACGGAGCATTGGAAAATGCAGAAGTTTATTATGCAGGGGATATTTCAACGCCGTTGATGTACTTTGGAACTAAAGATAAATACGATTTAGGAGTAATTCTAACTGCATCACACAATCCTGCAGAATATACTGGATTCAAGATGTGCGACAGGAAGGCCATTCCAATCTCTCCTGTGGAGGAAATAAAACCTATTTTCAAAGAATGCAAATTAACCGATGAACAGAAAAAAGAAGTTGAAAAACTTGATTTAGATAGTTTAAGTGTAGATGTAAAATCAGATTACAAAAACTTCTTTTTAAATAGGTGTAAAAAATCTGATAAAAAAATTGCAGTAGATTTTGCCAATGGGGCCACAACATTTGCAGAAAAGGAAATCCTAAGCGAATTGTTAAATAATCATGTTTTCATCAACGACTACCCAGATGGAACGTTTCCAGCACACCAGCCCGATACCTTGAAAAAAGAATGTTTAAAAGACATAATAAATACAGTAAAAAATGAAAACTGTAATTTGGGTATTATATTTGATGGAGATGGGGATAGATTAGGGATAATAGACGAAAAAGGAAATGTACTACCGGGGGATATACTCACTGCAATAATATCAAAAGAGATGCTGAACGAAAAAAGAGATAAATGCAAAATAGTCTATGATTTAAGATGTAGTAAAATAGTTCCTGAAACTATTGAAAAATATGGTGGAATTCCTGTAAAAACCAGAGTTGGACACTACTTTATAAAAAAACTTATGCATGAAATAGATGCAGAGTTTGCAGGTGAATTGAGCAATCATTTCTACTTTAAAGAAGTTGGATACTTCGAAAGCCCATTACTTGCTTTAAACTATATCCTAAGTGCCATTGATAATGAAAATAAAGCACTCTCTAAAATAGCTGCAGATTATAAAAAATACTTCCACAGCGGAGAGATAAACTTCAGGGTAAAGGATCAAAATTATGTCATGGAAAAGATAAAAGAAAAGTATGCAAATAGATGCAAAATTGAAGAAGTAGATGGAATTTCAGTATATTGTGATAAATACTGGTTTAACGTTAGACCATCAAATACTGAACCATTACTAAGACTTAACCTTGAATCTGATAATAAGGAATTAACGGATAACAAAATAAACGAAATAAAATCAATTATAGATGGACTATAGTAAAATAAAAAAATATAAGTTAAAAATAACTAATTTTTATTATAATATTTTATTTTTTAGTTATTTTAGGACAATATTTTATCAACCATTTTTAATTCTAATGCTAATTTTATTTCCTTAGCTATTCTCTGCCCCATACTTAATGGTTCTCCATTGTATAGGAAGGAATATACGCTTCCATCCATAAAGCTGTTGGTACCGCCGTCTATTCTTGCACTCATCTCAAATACCACGAGCTCTAAGTTTTCGTTGCACAGTGTTTGTAAACAGAATGGTCCTAGCATTCCAGGTGGTACCATGTCCCCTGCCTTATCTACGAGTTTATCTCCCATATCAAATACCTGCGGTAAGAGACTTTCCCTTATTGCCACTGGGAAGTTTCCTGTAATAACGTATGATGGGTTTACACTTACTTCCAACTGGTCTTTTGCTGGAATTCTAACAAAACCATCTATGTTACTTTCATACCTTCTGTCAATACCCATGAGCTCTACTTCATTTTTCAATGGTGAGTAGAAGTAGTGTATACAGAAGTTAGTCCCAATTACGTATTCTTCGATATGTGCCTTTTCAACATCTTCGTCGGATAAAACTCCTTTAGCTTTAAAATCAGCTATTTTTTTCCAGAATTCTTCCTCTGAAGAGCATACAAAATAGCCTCTTCCTCCTCTTGCTCCAGGGAACTTAACCATTACGGCACCGTCTATTTCATCTGGACCGTTGTATTTTTTCGGAATTCTCAAACCACTTTCTCTTAATAATTTGCCCTCTAAATCTCTTTCTGCTTCCCATCTTAATATTTTTCTGTTTCCGAACATTGGAACTTTAAAATTGTTTTCAACATTGTCTAAACCACAGTAAGCAATAAAAGATCCATGTGGGACAACGATGGCATTCATTTCTCTTAATTTTTCTTGAATCTCTTCATTTGAAATATCAGAAAATTGGTCTACATATATGTATTTATCCGCCACTCCAAATCTCTTGTAGGGTACGTCCCTATCTTTGGTAGTAATTACCGCAGTTGAAAAACCTTCCATTTTAGCTCCTTTTAAAATATGTAAAGATGTATGGCTTCCAACGGTAGCAATTGTTATTTCATCTTTGTTGTATCCGTCAAAGATGTCCATTATTTCTTCTTTCGAAATCATCATTCCACCAAAGTATTTATATTTCTTATCAAAAACTAATACAATAATTATAGTGATTACTATTTTTTATAGATTATTGTAGGTTATGCAGTTACGAACCCCCTATTTATGTGATAAATATGGATAACAATAAAAATAATGGCCCAAATAATACGGGCAAAATCATCTTAGGACTAGACGAAGCTGGACGAGGTCCAGTTTTAGGACCAATGGTACTTGCGGTAGTTAAAGTGGATGAAAAAGATTTAGAAAAACTTCAAAAACTACCGTTGAAAGACAGTAAACAGCTGAGTAAGAGCAAAAGAGAAGAATTATTTAATATAATAAAGGAGAATTTTGAGGTGGATACCGTAGTACTCCATCCTGAAAGAATTGATGAATTAATGAAAATAATGAATCTAAACAAGATCGAGCTCAGTGCATTTTCTAAATTAACAAATAAATTTTTAAAGGAAAGTAGTGGCGATGTGGATATATACATAGACGCATGCAGTAGTAACGAAAAATCCTTTTCAAACCAGCTAAGGGCAAAATTAATCAATAAATCCCAAGTAAATCGGAAATCTGTTATCAAGCAACAGGCTGAAGATTCATCTAAAAAATTCTTCCGTGAAGTTAGAATTATAGCAGAACATAAAGCTGACGAGAACTATAAAATAGTGTCTGCAGCATCAGTTATAGCCAAAGTAACAAGGGATAGAATTATTGATGAATATAAAAATAAATATGGAGAAATAGGTAGCGGATATCCCAGCGATACCCGAACCATTAACTTCTTAAATGAATACCTTAAGAAAAATGGAGAATTGCCTGAAATTGCTAGAAAAAGCTGGGCAACATCTAAGAGGCTTTTGAAAGACTCGAAACACCTTGACAAAAAACCTAATGAGAACCTTTTAAAATGGGTGAAATCTTGAAGACTAAAAAACTCATAATAGACGAAAGAGAAAAGAAATACCTCTTAAATAAGGACGTTGATAAATTTGGAAATGACTTAGGTGTGGTTGATTTAAAAGATGTCAAAGAAGGAACTGCATTAAACACGCATAAAGGCCATAATTTTTATTTATTCGAGCCTACAATTCACGACATAGTTAAAAAAATGAAAAGAAGTGTAACCACACTTTTACCTAAAGACATTGGACTAATAATTGCTCTTTGTGGTATAGAAGATGGTGAAACAGTTGTAGAGGCGGGAACAGGTTCTGCAGCTCTAACAATCTATCTGGCAAATGCGGTAGGTAGGAATGGAAAAGTTATAACATACGAAAGGAGACCAGAATTTGCAAAAATTGCAAGGAAGAATTTAGAAATGGTAGGTCTCGTAAAAAAGAACCAGAAAATTATTGGATTGGATGAAGATATTTCCACTCCAGAAGATGCTGAAAAAATTGCTGAAAAAGAAACTATCGAAGAGGATGGACTTTACAATGTTACACAAAAAATTGGAGACATAACAGAAGGTATCGAAGAGAAAAATGTTGATGTTATAGTTTTAGATATGCCAGACCCATGGAATGTAGTAGAACATGCAAAAAAATCACTAAACATGGCAAAGGGAAGGATTGCGATATACGTTCCTTACATTGAACAGGCTAAAAAGAGTGTTGAAGCTTTGAGGGAACATGGATTTTTAGATGTTAGAACTGTTGAATGTTTAGTTAGAGATATTGAAATTAGCCATAAGGGAGTTAGACCTTCAACAAGAATGATCGGACATACTGGATACATAACAGTTGCAAGGGTTGCTCCAGAACCACTAAAACAGGAAGAGATAGAACCTGAAGAAAAATTAGAGCAAGAAAAACAGGAATAAATACATTTTATTTTCTGCTTAATCTTCTTCTAAGGGCTATATAGAGATTACCCATTATAATTATTGATAATATGCTATATAAGCAATATATTATTGTATTCAATAAGGTTTTACCATCCCCTATGTAGAATTTAGCCCCCAATACCGCCGGTAAATATGAAGCATAATTAATGACAAATAAATACTCATTATTTGAAATATTTTGTTGAATTAATGTATTAACAAACGAACTAATGGTGTTAGAATACATTAAAGCACTTGGTGTTACAACAAAAATTAATATAACTAACCAGAATATTGGCATGAATATTGATTCTCCGTAGTCGGATATTGCACCATATAACCAAATAGCAAATTTTTCAAACTTATTTCTTGAAAATTCCTTCTTCAACCTCATTTCCATTTTATATAAATTTGAAGCCTCTTCATAGGTCCTATTATTTTCAATGGATATTCTTAAATTTCTATATTCTGCAAGAACAGATTTATAATCTAAGTGGTTTTTAAGGATATTATATGCTTCTTCGCATATTCCTACATTATTTTCATCATTTTTTAGAAATTTATGGCTTAAAATCTTTTCTTTTTTTATGTCACATAATAGCATCACTTCTCTAACATCTGTCTTTAAAAAGGATGTTTTTGACAATGAGAAATTCTCTATTTTTGTATGTTTGTTTAGAAATTGGACATCAAGAAAGATTACTAAGCATTTATCTTTAATTATATTAATTATTGTATGTACCCATTGTCTATCTGGTTTTTTTAAACTAATATTATTTCTTTTATATTTTTTAAACTTAATTTTACCTTTTCTAAATAACGCTAAATCCTCAAATGTGCAATCAACAAAAGATAACAACACAAAACAGATTCCTCTAAAATCTGCACGAGATTTAAAGATTGCATTGAAAAATTTTGCTTTATTGAAAATAACATTCGAAAAATTAACATTCTCCTCAAATGTTAAATAAGAAAATTCAGCCTTTTCTTTAAATTTTGAATCGCTAAAGTTGGCATCTCCTTTAAATTCTGAACCTCTAAAACTAATCCATTTCTCAAATGTCGAATGACTAAAATAAGTTTTTCCACTAAATATTGAACTGTTAAAATTCGCTTTTCCTTCTACTGTTAAACCATGAAAATTCGCCATTTTTTTAAATTCTGAACCTTCAAAAATAACATCCCATTTAAATTTCGGATACCAAAAACCAACATTTTTTTCAAATGTTGAGTTTCTAAAATTTACTTCTCTTTCAAATATTATCAAACCATTAAAATTAATATTCCCTTCAAACGTTGAACTACTAAAGTCTAATATTTTTTCAAATACTAAATTCTTAAAATGCGCATTTCCCTTAAAGGTTGAGTTATTAAAATCAACTTTCTTTTTAAATACTATCGAATCCATAAAATAAACATTTTTCTCAAATATTGAGTCAGTAAAATTAATTTCACCTTTAATTACCAAATTATTTTCAAATTTATCTGATTTTTCAAAATAGACGTTCTCTTTAAATATTGATTTCCAAAAAATAACCTCTTCCATAAATGTTGAATCTATAATGCTGACCTCACCTTGAATTTCTGAACAACTAAAATTAACTCTTCCTTTAAATGTAGATTCTATAAAATTTACATCTTCCAATAGTATTTTAATAGATATTTTCTTAAATGTTTCCACAATTTCTATTTTGTCCTTGAACATTTGAAAATTACCATTGAATTCAACATTATGGAGACTAAGGTTTATACCTGCATTTATAGTTATCACATTTTTATCTACGATTGCACTTTCTTTATCTTTTTGTTCAGTAATTAACCCTTTTAATTTTTCATCACACTTAATTCTATTATAAATATCTCTAATATCAACATCTCCCCTAACAATACAATTTTCTAACTTAAAATTCTCCCCCTTTTCTAAACATTCTATAAATTTTTTATAAAAATCCTCGTTAGAAATAATTTCTTTTCCCATAATTTCCCCCAAAAAAATAAAAAAATTATTCTAAATATTCTAAATATTCAGGAAAATACTTTTTAATATAATCAACATCTCTATCGACATAGATATGGGCATTGTATATAAAATGACAATAACTTTTTAATGTTGAATTCGTTTTTTCTGCCACATATTCCCCCAAACTAATCAAACCTATGGCATTAGAGTGAAAAGCCAGTAAAATATCATTAGAACGAAATAATACGCTCATATATAGGTCATTTCCAGATTTCTGGAATCCTATATGGTTTAAACATGGAACATCCTTTACTTTTTGGTCAATGTACGGATTCCAAAGGGATATTACACACCTTCTTGATTCTGGATTTGTATTAAGTTTGTTTATCACATATTCGATTTGATCATTTTTTAAGGATTTATCATAATTTGGATATTCCCTAATTCTCTCATAGTAATCATAAACAAATTGCCCATCTCCTGAATTTCCATATAATAGATTATTCGTATAGGACTCAACACTACGCTTTCCTAATGGATACTTGGGACTTATACTTTTTAACTTCGGATTTGTAATTTCAATTGCTACATTCCTAATTTCCCTACACCGAGCTCCGTCTTCGGTAGTCATGTCTTCTCCATCTTTTAATATCTTCTCAACTAAATACTCATAACTCGCTCTTACGGATGGTTTTCTAATACAAAGCATTTTATCACTACGGTTATTTCTTATATTTTTAACAACATTAGATATAATATGTAATATATAGATTGTTTTGATTTAGATCTTATAGTCGTTCTGCAAGTTATATAATTATTACACCCATCCATAATTA
The DNA here is from genome assembly GCF_000376965.1 of Methanothermococcus thermolithotrophicus DSM 2095. NCBI lineage: Archaea > Methanobacteriati > Methanobacteriota > Methanococci > Methanococcales > Methanococcaceae > Methanothermococcus > Methanothermococcus thermolithotrophicus. Next base: position 138,679 of record NZ_AQXV01000054.1, read on the forward strand.
ACATTAATTCTACTAATTTTAATAGAATTTTTAAATAAGAATACATAAATTTTATTTGTAAGTAAATATTTAGTGCCTAATTCGCAGAACGACTATATTTGGTGAGCTCATGGACACAATATATATAAAATCAAATTTTTTATATGGAAGTGAATTCGAATATAAAAAAGGTATTTTAGTAATCGAAGACGGAATAATAAAAGGATTCACAAATGAAGACGTTAAAAACGTTATAGAATACGAGGGTATTATAATTCCTTCACTGATAAATGCCCATACGCATATTGGAGATACACCTATTAAAGATATCGGTATCAACAAAAATTTAGACGAGCTCGTGAAACCACCAAATGGATTAAAACATAAATTCTTAAATAGGTGTAATGAAAAAGATTTGGTCAATGGAATGTTGGATGGGTTGTATGAACTTTATGAAAATGGTATAAACTATTTCTGTGATTTCAGGGAAAATGGGTTGAATGGAATAAATCTACTAAAGGAAGCAGTTGCAAAATCTAAATTGGATATAAAGCCCATCATACTAGGAAGACCCACAAAAAATGAAGAAAATGAATTAAGAGATGAATTAAAAGAGATTCTAAAAAATAGTGACGGTATAGGATTAAGTGGAGCAAACGAGTATTCAGACGAAAAACTTAAGTTCATTAGTAAAAACACCAAAAAATCCAATAAACTATTTTCAATACATGCAAACGAACATGAAGGTTCAGTAAACTATTCAAAGGAGAATTATGGAAAAACAGAGATTGAAAGAATCGTTGATTTGAAGTTAAACCCGAATTTCATAATACATGCCACCCATACAACATCCCAGGAAGTAAATATACTTAAAGAGAACAAAATCCCGATAGTAGTCTGTCCAAGGGCCAATGCCTCTTTTAACGTTGGACTGCCAAATATCAATGAATTTATAAAAAACGATTTATTGATAGGTATTGGAACAGATAACTTTATGGCAAATTCTCCATCGATATTTAAGGAAATGGACTTTATATATAAAATATATCACATAGAACCAAAAGAAATACTAAAAATGGCCACAATAAATAATGGAAAAATATTAGGTCTTAAAAACGTAGGACTAATAGAAGAAGGATACAAACCAGTATTTACGTTCATTAAAAAGTCCAATTCCATAAAAAATTCAAAAAACATTGTAGCATCAATTATAACGCGATGCGAAAAAGGAGATATTGATAACTTTGTTATATATTAGTTCATTACACGGGATTTAATCTATTTAAACTAAATTTTGGAAGTGGTATTGTGCCTATAGTTAGATTTCATGGCGGATGTCATCAAATAGGAATGTCGTGTGTTGAAATCGACACGAAAAAATCAAAAGTGCTACTTGATTGTGGTATGAACCCAACTAACAACGAAGTCCCAAATATAGACCCTGGGAATATAGATGCAGTAATTGTATCTCATGCCCATTTGGACCATTGTGGAGCAATTCCTTATTACAATTTTAAAAAGGTATATTGTACCCCACCTACTGCAGATTTAATGTACACAGTATGGAAAGACACGGTAAATCTTTCAAAAATCTACAAAGAAGAAGATATCAAAAGAACCATGGGGATTGTTGAAACACTCGATTATAGAGAATGTAAAAAAATTACCGAAGATATTTCAGTTAAGTTCCATAATGCAGGGCACATTCTTGGGAGCTCTTCTATCTACCTAGATATAGATGGAAAAAAAGTACTGTACACAGGAGATATTAATGAAATAGAAACCAAAACATTATCTCCGGCAGATACTGAAATAGATGAAATAGATACCTTGATAATTGAATCAACATACGGATCACCATTGGATGTAAAACCAGCTAGGAAGGTATTGGAAAAACAACTTATAGACGAAATTTCAGAGACCATAGAGAATGGAGGAAAAGTAATAATTCCAGTATTTGCCGTGGGAAGGTCCCAGGAGATACTTGTAATAATAAACAACTATATGAGAAGTGGGATGTTAAAAGAAGTTCCAATATGGGTGGATGGTTCCTTAATTCATGCCACAGGAATATATATGGGATATTCAAACTGGCTAAATCCAAGAATAAGAAATTCTATTGAAAATAGGGTAAATCCATTTGGAAACTTAACAAAAGCCGACAAAAGAGCCTTCAATAAAGAACCAGGCATAATAATATCTACTTCAGGCATGGTTCAAGGTGGGCCTATTTTACAGTACCTATCACTTCTTAAAAATCCAAAGAATAAGATTATATTAACTGGTTATCAAGCAGAAGGAACCCTTGGAAGAAGTTTAGAAGATGGAACTAGTGAGATAACACCATTTAAAAATAAAATCCCAGTAAATGGAAAAGTTGTTAAAATAGAATTTTCGGCCCATGGTGATTACAACTCTTTAATTAGGTATTTAAAGAGAATACCAACGCCAAAAAAAGCCTTTGTTATGCATGGTGAAAGATATCAGGCCCTTTCTTTGGCAATGACTATATGGAAAAACTTTAAGATTCCAACAATGGCTCCAACCAACGGCAGTGTATTGCCCCTTTTTTAAATTTCATAAGGATTTTTTTAATATTTATTACTATTTTAGTATATTTTATTAATTACGTATTAAACTATGTGATTTTTTAAGGATTTAAAACTTTAAATACCCGTATCTAAATGTTTAAAGAGATATCCCTTTATATAATGTTAAAAAAAGAAATTTAATATAATTATGTCCTTTGGAGGTGACTTACGTGGCAGAAAACATAACCATTGCCCCAACTACAAGGCATGAGGGGCATGCTAAGCTTATTTTAGAAGTAAATGATGAAGGAATAGTAAACAAAGCTTATTATCCAAACACCACCCCAGTTAGGGGATTTGAGACGATGTTAAAAGGTAAACCTGCTGACTTTGCACCTATAGCAGTTATGAGAATTTGTGGTATATGTCAAACTACCCATGGTATTGCATCATGTGAAGCAGTTGAAGACGCCATAGGATGTGAAATACCTGAAGATGGGAGAATATTAAGGGAACTTGTTGGACTTGGAAACAGGATGCACTCCCACCCATTACATCACTTATTAATTATTGACGACCTGTTAAAACCTGAAGAACAGGACTTAAAAGTTGAAGGTATCAAGCTAATCCAAAAAATGAGAAAAGCGGGGCAGTTAATTGTTGATGTTGTAGGGGGAGAGGGAATACACCCTCCAAACATTGTAATAGGCGGTATGAAAACCAACATTACAGAAAGGGCGAAATCAAAATTATACTATGCCTGCAAGGAGTTTGAAAAAGATGCTCATAAAATGTATGAGCTCTTGGAAACGCTCATTGAAAGATACTTGGATGAAGTAGGAATTCCAGATTTAGGAGCTCATGACTATCCATACATTGCAACAGATACAACATACGGAAATAGAGACGCACTAAGATGGAATGATATTACTGAGCTCCCTGCACAGAGATACTATGAAAACCCAGAAATTGCTCAAACCGCAACAAACCAAATTCCACTCTATATGGGAGTTCCTGTTGAAGGAGGACCAAGAGCAAGAATGGTTAAATTTGGGAACTTTAGAGAAGGCGGAGGTGCAATGGATATAAACCTTGCAAGAGCACAGGAAAACTTTGGAGCAGTTTATAGGGCACTTGAACTTCTTGACGAATTGAACATCAACGGAAAAACAAGAACAGAACCTGAATACAAAGATGGCTCTGGAATCGGAGTTCACGAAGCTCCAAGGGCAACAAATACACACTTTGCAGAAGTAGGAAAAGATGGAAGAATTAAATCTTACAGAATCATCGCAGCATCAACATGGAACATGCCTATAGTTGAAAAGGCTATTGAAGGCTACCCACACCAATATGCGGAAGTAATTATGCGAGCATATGACATATGAGCTTCATGTGCAACACACGTCATCGTTAAAGATGACCAAACAAAAGATGTTATCGAAGTAAGAAGAATTTAAATTCCAAAAAAGGGATGATCTCGAAAGGAAACCCAAATGGGACCTGGAGAGAGACCAAAATGCGATTGTGTCAAAATTATCATTGAAACATATTATACATTATATTTAGAATAACTTCAATAAAACCACCTTACGGTTTTATTATTTGGTGAAAATATATGGGTATTTCATTAGACGAAAATTCATTTAACGATATTGAAGAATTTGATCTCACACCATCCTATTTAAAAAAGAAAAATATGGTTTTAGCCTGCGGAAATATATTATTCGCAGATGATGGCTTCAGTGTTCATGTACTTGAAAAATTAAATGAAGTATTATCTGATGAAGAAAAAAAAGATATTGCACTTGTTGATGCAGGTGCAGGAGCTCCTCAGCAAGTTCTTACATTAATCGACGATGATTCAAAAACAGAAAGGATCGTTGTAGTTGATGTTATAGACTTTGGTTTAAAACCTGGAGAGATCAAAATACTAAAAGAAGAAGACTTACCTGGCCCAGAACATAACAAATTGGATATTCACGACTGGCCACTATCGACCACTTTAAAACGAGTCTGTAACCAGTATGGAATTGAGTTAATCGTTGTGGGTTGTCAGGCAAAATATATTTCAGAACCTGATGTGGTACTTGAGTTAAGTGAAGAAGTTGAAAAGGCCGTAGATAAGGCGGTAGATATTATATTGGAGTACTTGAGGGGAAATTAACCCGATCAATTATAAGGAGGAGAAATCATGTTAAAGGTTGCCCACGTCCAATTAAGTAGTTGCTGTGGGTGTCTAGTCTCCTTAGCTGACACCTATGAAAAACTTTTAGATGTATTGGGTCAAATTGATTTAGTTTACTCTCAGACATTAGCGGATGTTAGAGAAATTCCTGACGATGTTGATATAATATTACTTGAAGGTAGTGTCTGCTTAAACGATCACCACGCATTAGAAACAGCATTAGAATGTAGAAAGAAAGCAAAAATTTTAGTGGCATTAGGGGCTTGTGCAGCAAGTGGCAACATTACAAGATTCTGCAAAGGAAACCAAATGTCAAAACCAGTTCACGACGCCTTTGCACCATTAACTGAAGTTGTAAAATGTGACATAGCAATTCCAGGATGTCCTCCATCACCTGAAGCCATTGTAGCAGTTATAAATGCAGCTTTAAACGGAGATATGGAATACTTAGAACCATATGCAGAGCTCGCAAAGCATGGAAGTGGTGCTTGTGGTTGCGACTTATTAGTTAAAGTTATCAACAAGTCCCTTTGTATGGGATGCGGAACATGTGCAGCATCATGCCCTACAAGAGCTGTGGAGATGCTTGACGGAAGACCAAACGTCATAAAAGATATATGTATTAAATGTGGAGCATGCAGCGTACAATGTCCAAGGATAAGATGTCCTGAGATTATCAAGGAAATAGAATAATATAATACATAGGTGGAAATCTGGGGTAGATTTTTGATTACTTCGCTCGGAAAAGATCCAGCAATTACTTCTTAAAAATTAAAAAGGTGATTAAATGGATCCCTTTGGAAAGTATAAAACTGTGGTATCTGCAAGAGCTGCAGATAAAACCATACTGAAAAAATGTCAAGATGGAGGTATTGTTTCAGCCGCATATATATACGGTTTGGAAAATGGCCTCTTGGATGGTGTTATTGTTGCAGATAAAGATGACAAATTACAAACAACTCCTAAAGTTGCAACAACAGTTGATGAAGTTTTAGAGGCTGCTGGAACCAAATACACAGTCTGTCCAACTATAAGTGTGATAAAGAGTGCAGTTAGAGAGTATGGATGTGAAAAACTTGGAGTTGTTGGAACTCCATGCCAAATAATTGCAACTAGAAAATTAATGAAATATCCTATAGGATTTAGGCACGTTCCTGATAAACTGGCATTAATTGTGGGAATATTCTGTATGGAAAACTTCCCATACAATGGTATGAAAACCATCATCGAGGAACACTGTGGAATAAAGATGGAAGATGTTGCTAAAACTGATATTGGAAAAGGTAAATTCTGGGTATATTCCAAATGGGGAGATGTTAAATCCATCAAATTAAAAGAAACCCACCCATACGAACAACAATCCTGCCACGTATGTATGGATTACACAGCTGAATTGGCTGATATTTCCACAGGTTCGGTGGGAAGCCCAGATGGCTGGAGTACAGTATTCATAAGAACTGCTCAAGGAGAAGAGTTCTTTAACAAAATGGTTGAAGCCGGAGCATTGGAAGTTAAACCAATAGAAGAAGTTAAACCTGGTTTAGGATTAGTTGAGAAACTATCACTAACTAAAAAAGAGAAAAACGCAAAAGAAATCGAACATAGAAAAGAAATTGGATTACCAGTTCCTTATTAGAATCTTTA